>JAFAQB010000233.1 GCA_019246625.1 Nitrososphaeraceae archaeon | reverse complement strand
TTATTAACAATAAACCTAGTCCTCTAGCAAAATGGTATCTTGGTTTTGCTTCTGATGAATTGGTTATTGCATTTAATCCAAAGAGTCGTTTTGCAGCAGATTTTGAAAAAGCAAAGGCAGGACATATACCATGGTATCAGGTTCTTGCTAAACCTGGAATTCAATTCTTACGGACAGATCCACTCTTGGATCCAAAAGGCTGCTATACTGTAATAGCTACCAAACTTGCTGATATTCTATACCACAACTCTAGCTTGAGCTCCTCTATATTGAATGGAGAAAGAAACAGCAACCAATTGCGCCCAGAAGAAATTTTATTGACATTATTAGAACAGGGAGAAGCTGATGCAATTCCATCTTACAAACATGAGGCAATTGAGAGAGGATTTCCATTTATCAGCCTTCCTCCACAGATAAACCTAGGTAATGCAGCCTTTGCAAATTATTATAAACAAGCTAGTTGCACACAAGCAGATGGAAGTTTAACATTTGGTAAACCAATAGTGTTCTATATCACCATTCCAAATACTGTTCGAAATAATGCAGGTGCAATTCAGTTTGTCAAATTTATACTCTCAAAGCAGGGAAACACAATTTTACAAAGCGATGGATTTAAGACAATAATACCTTTGATGCATGGAGGCAATGTATCGTCCATACCAAAAGAGCTATCTAATCTAATTAGTCAGAGTGAGCAATAAAAGAATATGAAGGTAGAAGAAGAAAGGGAATGAAATAGGAATTGTCATCACTGTTTTCTCTATTACTCTTAATCCTTGGACTAGCACTAATTGTTTACATTATACTCCCTATCCTTGGTATCCTATTAAGGATTAACCTACTGCAAAAAGGAGACTTGATTATTAACTTACTAAATCCTCAGACCATATCGTCTCTGCTATTGAGTCTACAAACGGCTACGGCCTCTACAGTCATTTGCATTGTTACTGGAATACCACTAGCTTATCTCATAGCAAGGAGCAACCCAAAGTTTACTCAATTTCTTCGAATAGCTATGGCATTACCATTGGCTATACCTCCACTTATCTCTGGAGCTTTACTTCTTAACGTCTATGGGGAATCTTCACCTTTGGGAATATTAGCTCAAAGTGTAGGTATTAGAACAACTCAATCACCCTTAGGCATAATTTTGGCCCAAGTTTTTGTAATATCACCATTTGTGGTTTTAACTGCGTCTGCAGGTATAGAAAAAGTTGATAGGTATTATGAATATACGTCACGAATTCTTGGCAAGGGTCCTGCTCTTACATTCGTTAATATCACTATTCCATTAGCTGCTAAAGAGATAGTCGCAGGTGTAATCCTTGCATGGATAAGAGCAGTAGGCGAGTTTGGAGCCAATGTTATGATGGCTTACAATCCAAAGACCATTTCAATCCAGCTTTGGGAATACAATGCCTTAGGTGGACTTAAACTTGTAATTCCTGGAGTACTGATTGTCATATTATTTTCATTTGTTTCACTAGCATTTTGGTTTTGGGTAACTGGCCTTAGCAAAAGTAGCAGTAGGTCTAGGATGGCGACAACATTTGGTGTTCATCATTATCATGATCAGAATTGAAGAACTAAGTAAGAAATTAGGTAATTTTCAGTTGGGGCCGTTAGATTTGCATAATGGACAACAAAAACAAGAAATCATTGTAGTGTTGGGTGAAACTGGCTCAGGAAAGACCACTCTTCTAAACCTCATAGCTGGCATACATGAGCCTGATCAAGGGAGAATTTTTCTTGGTCAAAACCTCTTAAATGGAATCCCAATAGAAAAGAGAAGAATTGGTTATGTTTTGCAAGAACTATATCTCTTTCCACACATGAGTTGTTACAGAGTTTCAATATATTCATTATTATTTTGATACTGTGTTGCTAAGACTACTATATTATCATCGCTAATCGTGCCGTCCCCGCAGCGACCAAAAATTATTTTGTAATTCTCAGGATGCTAAGAAGACATCATATACATCATATTATAGCAAACAAGTAAGATTTTTTCTACGACGATCCTTCTTTATCATACAAACCTCTACCTGAATATACTATACAAGAAAGTCCTTGCTATCACATCATTGGCAAGAATAAGAACCTATATTTCTGCAAACTATACCCAGGAATCAAAAGTATTTATCTAAAGACTATAGAACACCATTGCAACACAAAGATCCGAATATCCACAATCAGACATATTGAGGTTAACGACGTCTAAGCCATAGAACTCACTAGCAGTAACTGCAGTAGACAAGAACTATGTTAAGTATTAATATACTTATAATGATAGAGAAAGGTTTAGAGCTATATGATGACTGCAAGAGCACTCGAGATATTGCAAAGGAGCTAAATGTCGAGATATTAGCATCATTTTAAGAAATAATCAAGCCATGGGATTGTAATAACAAATAATGGCA
>JAFAQB010000219.1 GCA_019246625.1 Nitrososphaeraceae archaeon | reverse complement strand
GCAGCATTGGTAGCTAAAAAAATTCCACCATAACCTGCTCCTAGTATAACGATTCTTTTATTAGGTCTGCTCATCTTGCGATCCTTCTATATTGAATTGAGATACATACTAAATATTGTTGTTAATCATAGGTAAACAAGGCCTTTTACATTAGGATTATACCAAGCAGCATTAGTTATCACAAATCCACCGTAAGAGTATCCCACAATAATTACATGATGTGACTAATACCCGAACCAGTACAGCACAATTTGGAACAGTGTCAGTTTCTGGAAGTTGTTAAACTAAAACAATTGCAATGCAAAACCTTATGACATGAATTCGGACACATATTGTGATAATAGTAGGCTAGCACAGTGTAAGAATTTACTCTTGGATCGACATTAATAAATATGATTGGGTCATGGCATGATAATCTTACTGAGGTGTATCAAGTTTAAACATCCAATTGGAGTATTGTAAGGTTTACAAGCGAACATTGCTTACAGTGAATGGCATTGAACTACATTCGTAATATAATAATTATCTACTGGGAATAAAAATACTTAGTGAACCGGGTGAATATCATATGCAGGATGTAGCTCAGCTAGTCCTCCCTGTACTTCAGGATATTCTATTAGATACCTTCCTGTTACGCTAACATGCTCCCCTAGCTTTGGCAATACAAAGTACGGCCCGCTATAACCATCACAAGCGCCAACATTTATTGTTAAATTGGAGGTAACAGGTCCTTGGCATACTGCTTCTACATGAATCCCAGCTATTCCAGGAGCAATACCTGCTTTTTGTTCTTTGGTATAAGCTTTTGATAGATAAGATGGATTATAGTTTCCCTGCGCTAGCATTGCTGCAAATGGAGGATCAAGTTGAACGTTAAAGTTTGCATCGCCATCATCATTAAAGTAATGAGTCCATATCACCCTTCCTGTTATTGTAACGCAATGTCTTATTACAATGAACCTATGCTCTTTTAGTGGCAGAATGAATCTATCAAGGTTTACAAGACATTTTTGAGAACCAGCTGGAACAACTACCGCATTAGCAGATGCTGCAAACATCCTTGCAATATCAGCTCTTATCGTTGATTGGGATGGAAAGGGAATAGGGGCTTTTGATAGTGTTGTATTTGTATTCATTGTTGTGGTCGTTGTCGATACATTATTGGGCTCCTCAGCTCGGGCAGTTCTAATAATGAATGAAGATAATAGTGGTACCGTTGACATAGATATTGTTATAATAATAACTAGCATGAGCGTTGTGATATTTCCTTGCATATTTCTTCTGGTCAGGCGCTTATACAGTATCAATAAAATAAAAGTCTTTTAGTGATAACTGATAACTTTAATACAATGCATTAGCGAATTGTACTCTGTTCTTTATCATCTTTCTTCTCCTCCTTCTGACATTCCTTTAACATTTGGTCAAATAGAGTAGTAGCATTTTGTCCCCTTAACGCATACTTGAATTTGTCCCAGGATCTTATTTCATTGGTAAGAAGGTCTTTTTCTTTACCCTCTACTACCATAGCTTATATTTTTACTATAAAGGCAGCTTAAGAGCTACGTGAAGTAAGTCAGCCAGGAAAACATAGTCAAAAGCATAAATAATATAAGATAGTGTTTCTCAACTAGAGAACAGAACCCATACAAAAGAGCCTTTATCGGTTTAATCCTCTGGGCAAATTCGCAATCTTTAATGGTATGGTAACATACAACGATTTAATTAATAGACTAAATTCTATCAAATTGTCTGACCTCGAATTACCTGTGTATATTACCTTGGAGGAAGGAAGGCCAACTGCGTATGATATAATAAAAGATTTCCGGTAGCAAGAGCTACCTTATTGTTTTAGTCTATTATCTGCGGTGGTCGTTGAAGAAGTGCTCACAGTGGTCGTTGAAGAAGTGCTCACAGTGGTCGTTGAAGAAGTGCTCTCGGTGGTCGTTGAAGAAGTGCTCTCGGTGGTCGTTGAAGAAGTGCTCTCGACCGCTAGCGAAGGCCATATTGGATACCAAGGATCCTG
>JAFAQB010000216.1 GCA_019246625.1 Nitrososphaeraceae archaeon | reverse complement strand
CATCTCCTACTGAACTGATAGCTTCCGGCATATTTCTTCACGATTCTTTTCATAAGGACACAGAAACCTTGTTGTGCTACGTTATTGATCTTATACGCATATGTTCTCCACTATGACACACAGGACAATCTTTATTTTTTCTAACTTCAAGATCAAAGAGTACTCCACATTTTCTACAAATTCGTAAGTCTTGTATCATATACATACGTATGCATTATATGGAAGCATAAATGCTTATTAATTTAATGACATAGATCCAACGAAGGTTCTAACTATCTTATATCATCAGATGTATTGTTATGGTGGGATTTTTATTTGGTGGTGGTAGTGGTGATGGTCAGCCACTCTTAATACTTTGCTTGTTGGGACTTTTCTGATAAATGTGAACTATGAACTGATTCTATTATTACTTCTACTATTTTACTGCAATATCAAGATAGTTTTTACAACAATCATCTGAACAAAAACAATAGAATTCCCTTAATAGAGCTTGAATACCTTACCCCATTAACTAGGTCATTAAATTCTTTTCCACATGACTTACAAAGTATATACATTTTAGATAATATGTTTTAGGACTACATATTAAACTCGTGTATGGCTTTTGTTTACACATTTGCTATTCTATCATTTACTCAAGGCGTCTTCATAGCCCTGTTGAATTAATCTATTTACTGTTTCGGAGGTAAAATCAGTAATTTTTCGTGAGATACTATCACTATCGTCCTTACGTTGTATTTGAACTACTTTAACTATTTTGAATGTATCCTTAAGGATATCAATATACCTCTTGTATTCTTCAGTATTAAATCTTCTCGGTGCATATTCATCTAATAATATTTTGTTAATTTTCTCCTTTATTGCATCATCATTATCTCCAAGACTAATCAAGCTTTCAATTATTTACATAGTCTGTGAGAAGTCTATCTGTTTTTGCACCATAAGCATCACTAAATTTTATATCCATATGTCTATCTTTAACTCCATCAAAATCTTGGGGTACCAATATTACCTCGTCCGATATTGGTGTCATTTTCCTTGGGATCGAATACATTTACTATTTACAATTCTAAATCGGGAATCCTTTGCATCTGCTGCTCTTGTGATTTATTGTACTCATATTAATCATCTATTACTGCTACATTACTTCTCATTTTTTTAAAGTAATTCTCAAGGTTTTGAGAACCTATTCTCTTTTCCCAAAACTTTTTGTGTGCTTCTAACAGTTCTTTAAATGGAGTATTACTTAGTAATCACCCATCCCAAAACTTACGCCCTTCTATCTCTTCATAAGTATAGACTTCAGGTAAAGTTGAGCTTGCCATTAAATGTTTGATGCCAATACCTTCATTGTATTTGATAATAACAGGTTTTCCTAATACAGAATCACCATATTCTGTTTCTCTTCTTCCTTGCTCATCGACATGAACAATTTGTTTGAAGACTTTGTAAGAGAATATTTAAAAGAGTCTTTGACTGAGTATGATTTCACCAAGCATCATACACACCTAGACAAGAATAAGGAGCTTGAATTAAAGCCAGACATTGTCATATCAAAGCGCAGATCCAATATCATGGTTATTGACACATAGTACAAGATTTTAGATGAAAGAAGACAACCAGAAGATGTATTCCAGATTTTGAGTTATTGTTTGGCAGAAAAGGCGCCAATAGGATTATTAATATATCCTAAATTTGAAGAAGAAATTGAAAAAGAGTACGAAATAAAAAATACAGATAAACGAATCGTTTTAAAGACAATAGACCTTTCCGCAAATGACAGAGCAGAATTTAATAAAAAGGCAGCAAAGTTTTTGTCTGATATTAAAAGATATATTAATAACATACATCATAGTGCTGAACCCATAACCATGATTCGACCTATCATGTAGGATTTCAGAAGATGGAAAAATATAATGTAGAAACGCACCTATGAAAGCAAATTATTCTATTCCTTCTTATTATTTTTCTTTAGTATTAGTCTTTCCATTTCTTCTTGTTGTTCTGGTGTTGCATATACAGTTTCTAATTCGGTGACTTTGGGTATTTTCTTTTCAAATGGTAATGAGAGGACAAATTCAAGCTCATCTTGAGATATATGGGTCATCATTGAGTATTCTTTTCTCAGCTTCCTCACGTTCCTTGTCTTCTCTACTCTAGAACAAGGAAATAAAGAAGTGTCTCTCTATATATGTGTGTATAACAATATAGAAAATAGCTGAAAAATATATATCATCACAATAAATCCTTGAAATCGCTTAAAGTATGCAACTCACAAATTATATCCCATATGGTGCTGCGCCCTCCACCCCATGCTGATAGAGTAATGAGGATGCACCGAGAATTTCTTAGTGCCAGAATTATCGGAAGAAGGCATGTTACCTATATTTTCTCTCCAAATGGCAAAGTTGAGATAGCTGTCAAGAGCAGCGATACTCCATTTAGACTTGAAACTGACCAAGATGAAAGTGTCATTTTAAGCGAGTTTTGTTCTGATTTTTCCGTCGGTATCTTCGTGATATCGTCGGAAGCATCAAACTTAATCCGTGTTTGATTTGGTGAAATATCGCTAGTGGGTTCTATGGTTTAGACGTTGTTAATTTCAATATCTCTGATTTGTGGGTATCAGGATCTTTGTGTTTGCAATGGTGTTCTATAATCCCTAGATAAGCACTTTTGATTCCTGGGTGTAGTTTGCAGAAATATAGGTTCTTATTCTCGCCAATCATGTGATAGCAAGGACTATGTTGTATAGAGTGTTCAGGTAGAGGTTTGTATGATAAAGAAGGATCGTCATAAAAAAAATCTTCAACTTGTTTGCTATATGATGCATATGATCTCTTCGTAGCATCCTAAGAATTACCTTCTGAGGTTCTATTATTACTCTGTTCTACATCTTTACCCTCAGCATTCAGATGATGATCTACGATATTATTATTCCTCTTCTTCTTATGACATCCATAACATATAGACAGGCCTATGCTTTGATGTGTTAAGAACAAAGTCCACTAAATAGAGAATAGAATCCACACTAAAGAACCTTCAAGGGTATTAGTCTTTAAAGGTGTTGGATCTACATCATCAGTCTGAGATTTAATGCTATCCGTGTTTTCATATGCAATGAATGAATGTTTTATCCTGAAATACGTAACTGAATGTTGTTATTAATCTGACACCATCATTAACTTCTTTTTACGTCGACGCTTGTCTACTACTACGCTATTGTCTTTATATTGAATTTCCTTCTGTTGTTGTTCTTCCTCTTGTGCTGTTGTTGTGTTGTCTATATTTTTTTGACTTTTTTCTTCTTTTATTAAAACAACAGACGGAGAATTATCCACATAGTGTTTATGTCGCCTTTCTACATCGTTGTTATTTCCTTTAATCACCTTTTCTATTTCTCTTGCCAGAGATTTTTTGACTAGGTCTTTGAGCTTATCTGTTTCAATGCTTTGTGGATAAGTGGCTAGCAAATATTCAAATTGTTTCATATATTCGACTACTTTGTTACGATATTCCTCCTCAGAGGGTTTGTGATTTTTTGTTATCTTGAACCATGTGGTTGCACATTGAGCAGGATAGGCTTTAGCAAGTTCTTCAATTACATGTTCCATCTCAAAGTAGTCTAGCATAAATGCAAACTCCTATGAGAAAGTATAATTAGAAGACCTTCTTTGTTTTTCAATCTGCCTCTTATATATAATGTTCTTCTATTATTTATTCTCTTATTAGTGGCATGATGCTTTAATGGGTGTAAGAGGAATCTGCAAGTAGAATAAAATAATAACGATTTCGTGTCCACTTCTAACAATCTATACCACAACTCCACCATTGTTATTGCACTATTGTGTCTTCCTTCAGATTTTTTGAAGCATTTGGCTGCTTTGTCAAAGTTCCTTATAGCATCTGCATAATCAGCTTTGTCATAAAATGATTCAGCTCTTCTATAATGTTCATCTCCCTGAAGGTAAAACCCATCCTTAGCCAAACTAAAACAAACACCTTTGCTTTTTTAATATAGATTCAGCTGTTATCATTGTATTGACATAAGCTCCTTGATATCCGTTCTACGCAACTTCAGGTATCCATTTCTGAACATAGTGCAATCAGAATGGCCTTTTGATAAAAACATTGCTCAGATCATCCTTTTATTGGTAATGAAGATTTCTTATTTTTCAGAACAAATGGAAGGTTTTTTCCGGGTAATGCTTTCTTGCTCTATAACCACATATGTCAAGTGTTTCAATACTTTGTAGTCTGTAGCTTAATTCCATTGGCACATTTTCAATCCTGCCCACCCATCTTCAATTCACCAACGGCAGATAGGGCAGCCAACTCTACTACTTGATGATGAGCTGCTTGATCCAGAAGTAGTTGGATATTCTGGTTGTATGATATTACAACCATAACCATTAAAGGCAGTTATCATCATTTTTAATTGGGTTATATTTGCAATTTGCAAAGTATTAAAATCTACTATCTGTAAGAATTTAATGCATACAATATTTTATGTTTAACAATCACAGGACATGGGGAGCATTATGTAAAGCTTGGAGAGGATATGTTATTGCTAAAAATAAGTACGAATATGATAAAATGGAATATTATGCTTCTGTTATCCAAAAGCAGCAAAATGAACTTGGACTTAAAGCTAGTTTATTTCCTGATATGGAATTGTCAGAGTCACATCTTAATAATAATACAGAAATAATACAACAACAAGAAGGAGAGGAAAAACAACGGTTTCGAGACGACAACTATGAAGGTGAATACTTTGAAGATGATGTCAATAATGCAGATATGTTTACTTCCTAAATAGCCCACAAAATAATAATACGGTTAAGAAATACTATTTTTTATTTCTCTCTCCCTGTCTATTTGTCTGTCAAGTTAAAGACGATGAGGTGGTAATAGGTGAAAGCAGCTGAAAACAGGTGGTATTGAATTGGTAACAAAGGTAATATAGTTGGTAACAGTTGGTAACAATGTTTTAAAGGTTGAATTTGAATAAAATAAATAGTTAAATAAAATAATATGATGATGTCATTTACAACAAGATGGCAAAAGCAGCAGAATGTTTTAGAACTTTACAAACAAGGTAAAACCATCAAAGAGATATCTAAAATGGTACATATGTCATTTAGAGACATGCCATTATTCATAAACAAGAGGAAAACCAAGAAGTAAAAGAAGTACAGACACAGCAGCAATATTTATCCTCAGAAGCCTATAGACTTTTTTTGAAAGGTAAGAGTCCTGTACAAGTAGGTATTGAGCTGAACCTAAGGCAGCCACAAGTAAATACTCTTTTTGGTGAATACTGCAAACTAGTTCAACTTGAAAGACTATTGCAAGCTTATGAAGACCTTAAAGGTGATATCGAGCCTTTTCTAGAGTTGTATAGACTTACTAAAGCTGCAGGTATGAATATACAACATGTAAATAAACTTCTTTCAATTGCCAATCACCATCTTCCATCAGTGCAAAGTAAATATGATGATCTCAAAAGACAAGTAGGTTCATTGGAAGGACAAATACGAAATTCAACTATTCTATTGCAAGACTTTACTGACCAGATATCATATTTACATAAAACATCTGATTCTTGTCGTCTTGAATATCAGAAAGAGAAAGAAGAACTGGCATCTCTGCAGCAGAAAAGAATGAAACAAGAGGCTCTGATAAGACAATTTGAGAATGGCAATGAAGCATACAATAAAATCAGAAATACTACTGAAGAAAAAGTGACTGATACTTTATCAGATAGAAAAGAGCTCTTAAGACTTGCTATCTTTTCTGTGATAGAATCCATAAGAATGGATCCAGACAAGTATGGTCCTCTAATTTGTTACAATGATGATAACAATGTATTTTCAATGCAACAACCAACTACATCGCCTATATCAGCATACTACAATAGATCCTCTTACACATATAGCCAAGGACAACAACAGCAACAAAATTACTTAACAAAGAATTCTTTTAAACAGGATTACATTGATATGTTAAAAGAGGAGTTTGAAAAGCTTTCCACCAGTCTAGAGAAAATGCTGATAGATGAAGTTATTGATTAGTACGCCTCTAAAACATCATCATTACCTATGTTACCACCAAAGCAGCAACAACAATGAAAGTGAGAGAAATAAATGATCAAATACGTCATTTGTGCAATTATTTATTTCTCTTTTTTAATCCAAACAGCTACAGCAGCAGCAACAGATCCGGACTATAACTTTGGCTTCACAGCAGGAACACAAGCAAATACAACTTACAATTCACAGCAAATATGCTCAGGTAAGAGCTATGGGTGCATTATGGGTTTTTATGATGGCTTCCAGCAGAGTTCGCACAAGCAGCAAATTGCAGCAGGACTAACAGAGTACAATACAGGCTATGATCAAGGGTATAAAGACGGGATAGCCAATGCAAATACCGGCGATGATATAACTACAGATGAAATACCTGATATCTGTGCACATATTACACAGCAGTGGTGTGCAGGATGGCAAGCTGGTTACAAAGCAGGTTTTTGGAGTGTACCAAATACATCTAGTAGGTAGATGTATCAAATGTAAAAGAGTGTATCGATGGATGTTATGATTCTACAGGGCTACATATGATCATTACTACTGAGCGCGTGTGGAAAATATTAAACGAACTTATAAAAAGAGGTATAAAATTAACATACATCACCGATATTAATAGAGATAATATTTCATATTGTAAATATATGCTGCAAGAAGGATTTCAGCTTAGAAATTTACCTGGAATTAAAACCAACTTCATAATAACAGATAGAATAGAATATCTTGCTAATGTTGTTATTGAAGAAAAAAAGTCACAGTTGTGGAAAGCTATTATTAGTAATGCGAAGACATTTGTAGAAGGGCAGCAATCACTATTTGATACTCTCTGGAGTAAAGCTTTACCGCAGAAGAGAGGATAAAAGAAATTGAAGGTTATATCACAGCAAAGTATGAAACCAAAGTATTGCATACCACTGAAGAAACCTTTGCTTGTCTAAAATCTGTAATAGAAAGTGCCAATGAACGTTTCGTCGTAGGCTCGATTGGTGCATTACAAATAATTCATGATAACTTTTTTGATTTGTATAAAAGAATAGTAGATAAACAAAGGAAGGGAGAGGGCAAAGGAGTTAGATGGATTACTTCAATACATGATAGAACTAATATTGATTTGGTCAAAATTTTCTTGGACGCAGGAGTCCAGATGAGGCACATAAGAAATCTGCCACCAATGAATTTTGCTGTTGATAAGAGATATTTTTACGCAACTATCGAAGAGATGGAGAAAGGCAGAGTTATGCAAAGCCTTCTGACTAGTAGTGAACCTTCATATGTGAACCATTTTACGAGCGTTTTTGAAGAAATGTGGAAAAATGCAGTAGACGCCAGAGACGCAGTAAGAAATATTGAGGAGGGAGTCGATCCAAATGTGTTAGAATCCCACATACCATATGATGAAGCAGATATGAAAGACTATTTGAACGAAGTATTCAACGAAATATCGAGAATAAGGGATTCACATAGGTTGCCTTCCTAGGCTGATAAAACCAGTATATCGTCATAGCTTATTGCTTGCTTCCTTATCCCATATATCTCTAAATATATTCTTGAATTTATCCTGCTAATACCATAGAAGAAGAGGAAGATAAAGTAGAAGGAAAATATAGTGATAAAGGAGCTACTTTTTACTTTAGTCTACCATTAAGTAGATAGAAATAGCTAGTGTTAGTATATGTTGTTTTTGTTTCCTAAATTCAAATCATCAAGAACATGGGTGGACTAATTATCGCATGTATACTTAAGAATCCTTTGAAATATTAACTGTCATCACCATTTTATTATTAATTACAACCCAATTCCATTCTAGTTCATCACCAACTTTCAATTTCCATTCTTTTACTAATGAATAGGGTATTGTCGTCTTCAGGGAGTTAAACTTGCTATGAGCCTTAGCCACCTTGGTTTTTTCAGTCATTTGACATTTCTTGTTACCTAAAATATTCTGATTTCTTCTTAATAAACTCTACAGATTCCTCTACCGATATCCTTAATTATATCGTATCTGCAGATATATCTACAGATATGAGATATATGCAAAGCTTTGTTTCAAAGAGAAGTGTGAATAGATATGAGCATTGAGAGTGCTTCCACAAACCTCACGCCACTTCTAAGTACTATTGGTTTTGGTGGAATTGTAGGCTTCTTGATCGGGTTTATGTTAAAGAAGGTAATGAAAATATTAGCCATAATTGCTGGTGCATTATTTGCATTTCTTTTGTATCTACAATCTCAAGAAATGCTTAATATCTATTGGGATAGACTGCAGAACACATCTCAAGGAATTGTATCAGCAATTACAGCTGCTTTAACTACTACCACGGCAGCAGGAGGATCCATGTCAATTCCAGGTATTCAGTTAACTACTGGTAGTGCAGCAGTAGGATTCACAATTGGATTTATGAAAGGTTGAAAATATACATGAATGTTTACAAGCTATTATTTTCCAAGGTCAGATCATCAGATCTTTTTGAAGACATCGTTGGCTATGACAATATCAAAAGCCTTATGGAGTTATGGATCTAGGGGAGGATGAATAATAATAAAAATGGTCTTGGAGAAACTAATAAATAATTATTTTAAAGCTATAACACCTGCACAAGTTGTTAAAAATATTGTGTGTCATGATGACCTCAAAGAAATAATGGCACGGTCTTTGTTTACAGAGAACAGAACAAAAACTTTGTTACTTGGAGGACCTGGAACTGCTAAAACTTTGTTTGCAAGCGAGATATGCAAAAAGATGAAAAACTGGTACTTTTTTGATGGTACTGGTACTAGTGGTAGAGGCTTTATTGATTGGATGTATGAGCATCAAAATGCAGAAGGTGTAGTAATAGATGAAATTGACAAGCTAAAACGAAATGAGCAAGCAATGTTATACAACTTTTTAGAATCCGGTCAAATAGACTACCAAACTTCAAAAGTTAGATATCATTTCAGAATGGAAAAATGTAAAGTAATTGCTACAACTAACAGCTTAGATAGATTATCTAAACCACTTAAAAGCAGGTTTGCCATCTTGCATATTCCTCCATATACATTTGAAGAATTTGTAGAGATAGCAGTTAGGATATTGGGAGAAAATTATAATCTACTTGCAGATGTATCTAAAGCAATTGCAAACATATTATGGAATACACTTAACTGCAAAGATGTCATGATGCTCGATCATATTGGGGCTAGAATAAAGCAAAACGATCGAGCTGAAGATATTGAGAGACTAGTCAATTTAATGATAAAATATGGACAAATCAATAGCAATACAGAGTACAATTGATATGTCTATCTTTCTTGCAACTGCATGTAGAAAAGGAAGATCTACATTGCAAGTCATACAGAGATTGAACAGCAGGTTTTATTCGTTAGTTCTGGGATAATTTAGGCCATGAACAAAGCCAAAGCGCTAGACGTGTAGCGCCTCCTAGACGAGCTCAACCCATGATGCAAAGTAGGCGCTGGAGCATCAGCGCCTAAGCCTGAGAGACCTTTGTACAGCATTGGCAGTCTTGAGGCTTCTTGTTCCTTTAGCTACAATAGTATATGATGCTGTGACATAGACTAGAAATGATGGAACTTGGAGACTATTGTCGTCTTATATTCCAATAAATAAATCAATACTAGATGCAACTGGCAGGCGCTTTTTGAAAGGCAGTTGTCATAACGTT
>JAFAQB010000247.1 GCA_019246625.1 Nitrososphaeraceae archaeon | reverse complement strand
TTCTAGTATTGTAACTGCAGCTTGATTGGATATAATAAAACAAAGATTTGTTCAAAAAACAATCTGATCGTAAATTCTTGCAGAGCAAAGATGTGTACACTAGCGGATCACAAGCTACGGATTTAAATTTTTTTAATATTGTTATCGTTGGAGTGTATGTTCGTCATTAAGATACCTTAAATGAATTAAGCATTCTCTGGACAACAGGTAGATACTGTTGATATTTTGAGGCCTCTGCACTATATGTGAGCAAATAGGTATTATCTCCTATCGTAGTCCAAACCTGCATTGTCTTGAGGTTTATTGTATTGAATTTGGATAGATTTCTATTAAGATACATTCTTTCATTACTTGTGTATTCTAACTTGAAGGCTCGATGATCTCCAAGATTAGTAATGGTAGCAGTAGTATTTTGGGGTATGATATTTTTTGCATCAGATTGACTTGATATTTGTATAGTCATGGAGCCTCGCCAATTATCTGAGGTACTTAAAGGAGCAAGAAAATTAGCAATTATTCTATGTCCTACTCCGTAATCCATTGCTCCTGGTGGATATTCTATCTTCTGCCAATTAGATGGGTATGTAATGTTTATTCTATCAGCTGGATTTTCATAAATCAGGTAAGAGGGATGAGTGCCATTATTATTGTTATAGCCTGCTACCGTATTAGAAATATTGTTATTGACGGAGGATGTGTTGTTGCTGCTATTGTTTCCAATGGCCTGATCATTTAGAGCGCCATTATCGTTTAAAGCCCAAGGGAGAGAGGTTGGCGTTGCTGTTATCATCATCATTTTCTTCTTTGCATTTGCTTGTATGGGAATGCCACTGGTGGTAGCAACAAATACGATTGAAAAAAATATTGAGAATATAATAAGGGTTCTATATTCTAGAAATAATAACGGTAACCTCTGTCTGGTTTCGGCAATATGCATGGTATGTTATACCTTGGTTGACACTATTTCTTATTTTAACCTTCACCTGGTATAGAACATTTTTGATTTAACTTTTTATCATAAAATATAAAATTTATTTGCCATTTTTTAATAATCTGTGTTTAAAAAAAGCTCAAATTGTGAGGTATAAATATGGCAAAAGAGTATTATCTCGTACTTTTAGATATCATTTTAATATCATAGAGGCATTATTTAATCATTCGTAGCTAAACAACGTACCTCTTATAATTCAAGTAAACTCGATGTTTTACAGGATAGGTGTCATGCCAAAAAAATTATTACTTGTCTGCTTGTCTGTCTTATTATTATTGATATTTACTTCTATTTCTATAGAAGGATGGGGACAGCAACTTCTTGCCTACCGCACAAAAGATAGTGTCGGTTTAGACGGCTTCAATGCGCTACTACCGATGCATACACTTAAACTACCTCGTCATAAATCTCCAGTTGCTCCTAAAGGTGAAATCAATGCCGGTCTTGATCTTCCAAAAAATTTAATTTCCCCAACGCCTATATGTTCCAAGAGCAAAGCCAGTAGTATGGCTGCTAGTAATACTATGGGTATTGGTACTGGCTATGGGATCAATATCAACAACAGCAGTAGTATGGCTGCTAGTAATACTATGGGTATTGGTACTGGCTATGGGATCAATATCAATAACAGCAGTAGTATGGGGAGTGGAAACAGCACAAGGAATGGAGGTTGCACAAAAATTGTTGGCACTAATGGACCTGATATCATAATTGCCACTGCAGTCCCAAACGCCGTGATATATGGCCGAGGAGGCAATGATTTTATACAATGTGGAACAGGCAATTGCAAGGTATATGCAGGCTCTGGTGATAACATAATGATGTCTTCTAGCTCTTCTACTGCTCAGCTTTATGGTGGTTCTGGAAATAATGTATTCATAGGTTCAAGTGGTGATACACTCATGGTCGGGGGAAAGGGAAATGATCAGTTTTATGGTGGAAGCGGCCATGATGTCATGATAGGTGGTGGTGGCGCTAATTATTTTGATTGTGGTTCAAATGGCAATGCTGTAATACTAGATTTTAATGCCAAGAATGGAGATACTAAGGCACCTAACTGTAAATTTGCTATTACAGTAAATACAGGAGTGCCAGCACTCCCTTGAAGTGGAACTATTAACAACAGTGGTAGTAGCATCATGATAATTTTTTTAGCTTCTGTGCATTTGACAAATTTCATCACAAATCTTATTTAGTTATTATTATTTGATAGGATCCTTGGATCGATTTTCATGATAATTGTGTCTTATGCTGTTGTATAGTATAATAGTTTAATAATACTGTGGTGAGAACAGGCATTCATCAAATACCAATATTTATAAAATATGTAATGACACTTCATTTTAATCCAAATTTGTCGGTAAATTGGAAATAGATTCATAAACCATGAAAGCTGTAATATTATTGTTAAGAATGGTTAGAACTATAACTCCAATGTTGAAACGTCAGCTGCTGTTTATAGGATCCAGCCTCGGGATCAGCATGGTATTGACCTACTTCTTTGGCTTTCTCATAGGAATTGCCATAAACATTGCGATCTTCCTTGGAATTATCTTCTACATAAGAAAAAAACAAATGAATGGATTAAAGTCTTTTGGATTTAGCGATGAAAAGATAGGAGGAGGATATACAAATTCAGGTACTAGACTTCGATATATTTGTCTATCTTGTGCCTCCGAGGTTAGTGGTTCAAAATGTCGTAGATGTGGTTCGAAAATGAAGAAGCCAGTCTTTTAATTTATGTTCTAAACTTATTTAATCTATTTGACTTACGATAGATCAGAACTTAATGTGATGATAAAAAAGACTTCAGAATTAATGAGCCTTCCTTCTTTAGTGTAATGTACTTTTTTACTTGTTTACATATAACAATATTTTATTCAATATTATAGCTATATGCTTTGCAATGTTAACAAGAAACACCACATGAACATGGTCAGTGTTATTTGTGCTATTTCTGCCTTCTAAGGATATGGTTACTCGCTTTATCTTTTCATAGAATGCAAATGAATAGGTTGTTTTACCAAGATTGTTCTTCTAACGTTGCCTTGTAGCTATTATCAATAAAATGCAAGGGAGTTCTGTATCCTTTTCTGTCAATAATGGAATCAAATCTTTCATCTATGCTTCTACAACCAATTTCCTCTCATATTGGCAAGACCGGAAAATCTAAGGGATGTCTATGTTTAGCTTCTCGATGCAGAAATTTTTTTAATGAGCTCTTGTTTCGCATTTCCTAGTCATCACATTATAGTAGGTGATGTTAATAGGTGATAACTATATTTTGCATAACTACTAAATACAGCATTGCATCATTTGGAACGATTATTGGGAATGTAGCACTTCACAACTAGAATAAACCAAGTTAGCCCATATTTACTGTAGCATTTCGATTATCGCTTACACCAATATCTGGAGTTATTTGTGTATATCTTCGGAATCGTTGCTTTCAAAGTTCTTTTAAGTTCATAAATGTTCAATATGGTTATATTCAGCCAAGTTGGAAATGTGCTCAGGTAATTCATATGAACAAAACATCTGACGGTAATATTGAAAATCAAGAAGATGAAAATCAATTAGATGAAATAAAAGAGGATAATATAGAAGCTGCAAGAAAACAAGCAGAATCTAAAGACGCTGTTACAGGCTCAACAAAAAACTCATAAATGACCGTAAACTCAGCCTTCTCTGTCACCTGTATCTTGAATTCTTCATAGTTCATAAGAATCAGGGTTCTCGGCTTGATCGTGTTAGTACCTAACTTGATCCATTCTTTTTTCATATGTATCGGTTATTTTTTGGAGTGCTTGGATTTCCTCCCTCACAGCAACCAAAAATTCATCTGCGTATCCATAACATTTAATTTTTTTTAGCGTATCAAAAAAATCTCTGTTGTTTGACTCTTCTAGTTCCTTCACTTTGGAGATGTATGATTTATCAAGTGCTGACATGATCAAACTTTGTTGAATTACCAGTCGGTTATAACGACTAAAGGCAAGGTAGCGCCTGAACACATTCATCCTTTCGTAAATGCCTATCTTGTCCAGCTCCTCCTGTTTTGGCAATTCGAAATGTCGCAAATTAATCAATATGTTGAAATTGTATTAAACGTCTACATGTCAAGATACACGCATAATATCTAATTAACATTGGATATCATATCTTTGTCTTAGAAAAATATGGATATTTATAAACCCTTGGTATTCCATAGTCTGAAAGTCATGAATAAATACATCGTATAAACTAAGAGTAATTTAGTGACGGCAGGTCCTCGAGCTTTTATCATACCGTAGGCTAGAGGCAAGGATGGATGGAACCGAATCCCGTATTTAATTTGATTGCTTCCCAATTAGATTTATTACTGAAGCCGTAATCATTAATATTGTTTTTATCCGCTATTAGTATCATTCTTGATGGGCATTAATCTGAGCTTGTAAAACAATATGGAATATTAATAAAAAATATGGATTTGCTTATAAAGAGGTTAATAACTTTAACATCATATTGACCATAGTGAGTATTTCGCTCAATGGGGAAATCCTTGATGAGATAGATAAATTACAGAATGCGCGCGGTTTTTCTGGCAGATCTGAAATTATTCGAGCAGGGATCAGAAATCTGTTGGCAGAAGAGAGAGAAAGGCAAGATCTAAGTGGATTATTACACGCCCTGTTGCTAATAATACACGATGAAAAATCTGACGATCAAGTGACTGAAATGAGACATGACTATGACAAACTAATCAATACTCATTTGCATAGCAAGATTGACGGGGACAGATGCCTTGAAATTTTCCTCATAAAGGGCGATGCAAGTGACATTAGAGAGATGACAAAGAAATTTCAGACTAACAAAAAAATGGATCATATAAAATTAATTGCAATGTAAAAATGACTTTATTTTTTACTAGTCCAATCGGCCTAGGCCATGCCACAAGGGATATCGCGATTGCTGATAAACTAAAGCCCGTATTCAATGAAATTCTTTTCATTACAGGTGCAGGCGCATTTACTTTGATTTCAAAGAGAGGCTATTCAGTGCTTGATCTTTACAAACCTGTAAACTTTGATACAGAATTAGGAAAACTTCAGCATCATTTAAGATGGATGATAAGATATCTTTCATATTATAGAAAATGTAAGAGGATAGCACAAAGTCTTCTAGCTAAAAATAGTGGCTTGATGATCAGCGACGAGGATTTTGCATCCCTTGCAATTGCCGAGAAATTAAACCGTAAATGTATTCTTATAACAGACATAGTAGAGACTCACTTTACTCGTCGTTTTGGATCGATAGTCGAAAGAAGAACGAATAAAAATATGCGTAAAATAATAGACAAATGCACTAGTGTCATTATCCCTTGTTATGGGGATAATAAAGATAATTTTGTATATGTTGGGCCTATAGTTAGAGAAGTTCGTGATGATAGAGTTACTCTACGTAAAAGATTCGGATTTAACAAAAAAACGATCGTACTCAGTACTGGTGGTACTGATGCAGGAAAATATCTAATTGATAAGTCAATAGAAGCATATAGAAAACTTAGAAAAAAAATGGACATAGATCTTGTAATTGTACCGGGACCAATATTAGAATTGGCAGATGCTCCTGATTTTCGTAATATAGGATTTGTAGATAACTTGCACGAATATATCTATGCTTCAGATCTTGTAATCTCTCTTGCAGGACGGTCAACTATGGATGAATCAATAGCATATGGTATACCCGGAATATTTATTCCAATAAAGAATCATTTTGAACAGGAGGAATGTGCAAAGAGATTAGGATACAACTATGGAGATATTTTAAGGATTGATACCCTTATCGAGGAAAAATTATCTTCAGAGGGGAATATAATGGGGAATAATAATGGCGCAGAAAAAGCTGCTAAATTAATTTTGAAACTACTTTGACCTTTTATACGTAGGCTTTGTCTTGTTGGAGATCGTCTTATCTTAATTGTACATATAATTTGCTGCTGCAGCACATCATCAGCTCAATAGGTAATTTCGCATATTT
>JAFAQB010000228.1 GCA_019246625.1 Nitrososphaeraceae archaeon | reverse complement strand
CTCCAGTTTGTTTTATAATTAGATTTTGGATATTTGTGGCTATTATATGTGCATCCTCTATGGTGGTAGCGAATTTTTCTAGAGTTGGTTTTATTCTTATTGTTAGAGTAATATGTACTTCACCATTAATGTCTATTACTCCTATGTCTTTACAGTCAACAATTCGATCGACAGATAAAGCTGCATGTCTTATTTTCTCCAAATATGGTTGCTTTATTTCCTTCTTCTCAGTGCCTATAGCTAGATGTTCACTGGCCTCTGTCTCCATATGTGTAGTGATTTTTTCTAATGCAGGGATCTGATCTTTCATTCTTTTTTCAAAACTATCTATAATACTATGAGCCGATTTAAGATCAAGCTTATCGTCCATCTGCACATCAAGATACAAATGCAATAGTGGCATTCTTTTTTTCTGAAGATCCGGTAGATTCTTGGAATTTGCAGTTACTCCTTCCTCCTGCATTTCTGCTACATCTTCAAATACTGGTATTTTGGATAGATATATAGAATGAACATTCCTAATGCCCTCTGTTTCTGCAGCAATAAGCCTAATTCTATCCTTTATTGTTTCACTTGAAGATTCTGTCGCATCTACATGCACTAATACATCTGAATTTGGAAGGGTTTTTCTCACCCTATCTTCAACTGCTGTTGCCACTCTGTGTGCCCTATCATGAGTGTAAGTCCTTGGAACCTCAATATGCATGTCGACAAAAGTTTCAGATCCCACGTTTCTAACACGAATATCATGTGCTTTATCAACACCCTCAAGTCCTGATACTGTTTCCATGATGCGCTGGTACGCACCTTTGGGCGCTCTATCTAGTAAAACGTCTAATGTCCTTCTTCCAAGTCCAAGTGATGTATATATTATCATTGCTGCTACCATAATTGCGGCATAAGCATCAGCATTCGGAACATGGTAGAAGAAAACCAAAAATAACCCCAATATAATAATTGCAGACGAGAGCATATCTGTCTTAAAATGAAGTGCATCAGCTTCCAATGCTTGACTACCATACTTTCTTGCAGTTCTGTATAATGATCTTGACCTTCCAAAATCTATTCCAATAGATGTAAACATAATTATAAATGAGTATATTGTAATTTCTGGTTGAATACTTTTGAAAGATATCCTCTCTATGCCTTCATAAAATATCCAACCGGCTATTGCAAATAGCAATATTATCTCACTTAAACTTGCTATGCTCTCAACCTTGGCATAGCCATATGTATAGCTTAAATCTGGTGGTCTTATCATCATACGGATGGCATAAAGTGTCATTATCGCCGCTATGATGTCGAGCCCGGAATGTAAAGATTCAGATAAGATCCCAAGACTGTTTGTGGATAATCCAACTACAAGTTTGAGTATAGTAAGACATGTAGAAGCTGCAATAGAAATTATTGCTACATTGGTCTTTTCTTTGGATGCATTACTTTTTGTTACAAACGGTGATGCCTTTTGTTGGTTTTGATCTATACTGTAGTAGTCACTATTATCTTCCACAATTGACCTCTATCTAATCAAAATATCAATATATACTTTAAAAGCATTAAACGCTAAAAATACAAAGATCATACCGTTTGGATTAAAAAGAGCAATTATAGCTTGTAGATTGATTTCGATGTGCATTCATGCTTTGGTCAGCCGATGAAAATTATGCACAAAATATATAATACTTTTACGTGCTCATACTACTACTATTATTATTATTGTTCATATCAGTAAATTCTATTTCTTTTATAATTTCTTCAAATATGAGATTAATTACTGAGTTAGCATCGTCTTTTTCCAACGCTCGTTTTAAACTCTTCGAAAAGATCAGATCTATGTACTATAACATCCTGATTTAGTTTATAAGCAGATTCTAAGTTAAGTATCATATTATTCATCTACAAACCCAGTCTTAATCACGAAGAGATGGAAGATATTTTGTACACCTAAATTAAGATACTTAGGGTTTGAAATAAAAGTATAGATGAGCCTTCACCGTGAGATATAAAATGCATAACATGTGAAGTGATATTAGTTGGCTGTTATCTCTCTCCCACTTCCACAGAATAGCTTTTTTAATGGGCTGCACTCAACTGATACATGATCAATCTAGTTGAAAGAATTGACTTTGAAATCGAAAGACGTAGTTTGCTAAGACATCCATTTTATCAAATGTGGTCAGAAGGGAAACTAACTCAAGATCACCTTAGAACTTATTCAAAAGAATATTTTCAATTAGTTAAAGCTGTTCCTAGATTTGTGGAAAACATTTCTCGTTCTGTTATTACAGATCCTTTTACAAAGATGCTTATTGATCAAAATTTTAAAGAAGAATCAGAACACATTGAACCATGGATCAAATTTGCAAATGCTATTGGTGTTTCAAGAAATGAACTATTGGATTGCATCGGAACAGACAAGACAAATGCTTCTATTTCTGATCTAACTCACCTAACAAGCCAATCATTAGAAGTAGCAGCAGCGGCTATGTATGCATATGAGATGGAATTGCCAAAGATTAGTAGATCAAAAATAGATGGTTTGAAGAAATTCTATGGTATTGATAATACAGAGGCCATAAATTACTTTGAAATTCATAAAGAAGCAGACATAAGACATGCAGCAATATGGCGAAATATCATACAAAAAATTTCTGCAGAAAAGGAAGAATATGCATTTGATGCAGCTGTTCTATCACTTGAAGCACAAAATAAGTTATTGGACTCGGTACATGAAAAATATCTTACTAATGCTGTTGCTTAAAAGGATCATCTACTTTATACCTAGGGAAAATAAATCGCATAAAAGTTGTAGCAAAGGATCAACCTGCCAGAACATATAATGCTTAATTATGCTAATGTTATTAAACACTATAGACATTGTTAATAGAGCTTGTTGTGATTAAAGATATTAATATGACAATGGTGCTCTGCAGTTAATCAAGTTGTTAATATGCACATACTTAATATTAATACTATGAAAAAGCAACTGTTACATAAATGACAATAATACTACAATGTGCAAACTGCAGTAAGGAAGGCAAGAACTTCTATTGTAGTAATTGTACAAAATCAGCTGATTATTTTGACGTATACAAATATGGAGATAACAACAATAACCGAATTAGCAAGGGCAAGATGATAGGTATAATAAAAGCTTGGCATGATGCAATAGAATATGTAAAGAACAACCTTTTCCATGATCGTACCAAAAAATTTAATATAGATTGCGAAAAAGACTTGCATATGTAGAAGAAAATATCGACTCTTCTATTACAGGTGATAGTAATGAAGAAAAAGAAGAAACCATGTTGGGATTTAAATTATATTTAAATAAAGAAGAAGATAAATCAGAATCTTCGCTCAAAGGTGAAAATTTTTGGGATTTGACTATCACCATACCCAATAATAACATTTCTACCGACATACCCAATACTTCTAACAACAAACAACAGCGTCTGCTATAGAGCCAAATCCAAGAAATCAATTGACAACCTATACTCCTACAATGATAACTAGATCTACTAAAGAACAAAAAGAAGAAGAAAAGACATTAGCAGATAAGAGTTGAAAATAAAAGTTAGTCCTTTTTGGTCTTCGATGAATTCAGTGCTGGCGTTTTAGAGAGATTCTTTTATGATTTGGCTCTTAGATAATGTCCCTACTATGATTTTTCCCGAACGAGCTTTGTATCCTGTAATGCCTACACCAACAGCAATCATCGTACTTTTGTCTTTGGCATGAGGAGAGAAAAATTCGCTGACTGCATCATCGAAAAACGTTGAACCTGATGCCCCTAATTGCTGAGCATAAGATGACAGGTAAATTTTCCCAGCTATAATACCAGCTTCAAATTGTGCTGCTCTATAACCTCTATTACCATAAGTGCTTAAAACCTCGAGCAAATCAGTCATTAAAAAGAACACTATGCTAGCATCACTAAAAAGATTCTGTCCTAGACAAAGGTAACCAGACATGTTCCTTGGTACATTTCGTTTGAGTTGTTCTAGCGAACCGGCAGAGCGGTTGAAAAAATAAGATCCTCGTTCAAGTCCTTCGACATTGTTGACTATCATATAAACATCTATTGCTGTTCTATCTCCTTCCTGTCCAAGGAAATCAAGAGGAATGCCTCTTGTCGAAGCATGAAGTATAGTAGATAGCTGCATGAAGGAAATAGACTTTCTAGCAAATCTACGAGAAGAACCACGCAATAAAATGATGTCTCCTAAACCAGGCTGAAATGATGATAATGATGGCTCTCCATACTGCAGTGGTTGGGAATTCAGGATTTCTGTCTTACTTGTTTGATCTTGTTTTTTAAAACTACTTGCACTATTAGACCATTGTTTGACCTCTTGTATATTAGAAAGGCTTGAAGCCTGATGCATTCTCCATATTTCTGGATATTCGACCTCGGCTTTTTTTGATAATGGTAAAACTTCTGGCGAGGGTAATGATGATGAAGAACTAATAGTTTCTTTAGAATTTGATTCAACCTGATTTTTGGACAAGCCTATACCAATAGCAGCCATCGCGATAGCAGCTTCTCTTTTATCATCTAACAGCAGCAAGCGATTTACTATTTCATCAACAAAACCCATAATTAGAAACGACTTGATATTATTGGAAACAGTTGTTCCAAGAAGGTTAGCAGCTATAACTCCAGAATCCCAAAACCAGTGACGATATGAACGAGCTTGGTATTTCCAAGCGTTTCTCCATGCAATTGAACTAAAAATAATTGTAATTGGTGAAGCCATTATATTCTCACTCTCCCCTGCTGCAGCAGACAGTTTAGCTCGATAGTCACCGCTACGAAGCTCAGTAAGTGTAAAGTCGCCTGGACAAAAATGGTATACTCCCGCCCTTAACCCAGGTATATCTTGACAGACAACATATAGTTCAATAGGATATAAAGCGCCTGTAGCAGATGCGGCACGCATATAATATGTGCCATAAGGATAGTTCATTTCTCTTGTAATGCCCGCAGAAAAGAATAAGATCTCTGCTAGTTTCTTGATATCTACTGCGGACGTTGTTGTTGTTGTTGTTTTTGCAGTAGACTCAGCTATTGAGTCAATTTTACTTATAGAGGTAATTGCATCAAGGCTAGGTTTACAGAAATCCTGTGGAAGGGGTATTGATGGTAGTTTAGTATAGATCTTAAAAGGTCGAGGTTTATTATCCCAGTCTAAGTAGTGCCCGGACGTCTGTATGCTAATCTCTGAGTGTTTTGTTGCCTCATGATATTCTAAAGCAAATCTTATCTCATTATTCACGAGCTTAGTTACGTCAAACTTGTACAAAATATGAGCGTTTGCTTTTTTTGTCTAATGAACAATTGAAATATTGAGAAAGCATTAAACACTAAAAATACAAAGTGCATTAGAATAGTTTGGCTTTGAGGATAGTAAATTACTTCAGAAAGGTATATAGTTCATGTAAGTATTTTGGTTCTGTGCATAATTATAACCTTTGTCCCATATCTGATCTTTTTCGGATCAGCTTAAAACAAATTTGCATATCCTTGCCCTCCATCAACCAATAAGAATATTGCAGGGATAATAAATAATGAATACATCATATATCCTAATATCTATCTATTTTGGTTATCACAGTTAATGTATATATATCTAGTCAAAGAATTTGTTCAGGTTTGTTGTTCCGTTACAGTTGTAACAGTTTGCTCTCATATGATCAAGACCAGTGGAAGAAATTAAGTCCAAATAGTAAACCTTTAGGTTTTGATTGCTTTTGCAATTTTCACAATAACCTCGAACAGCAATATGTTCATAGTCGCTTCTTATATCGAAACGAAACTCTTCGTATTGTTTACTATCAAGTTCTGTACCTAAATATTCCAATTTATATTCAAAGTTACCTTCAGTAAACATCTTCATGCGATATAGAAACAACTCCTTAACATTTTCATCTAAGTTCTCAATAGTTTCACGAAATGTCTCTACTAGGTCTATATCTAATCGCTTGTCGAATAAATCAAAAGCATTCAGAGCACGATATAATAGATCGGTTATATCCGCGATCCCCTCATTTGAGTCTATTATATAATGAATACGTTCAACTACTTTGTAGAAAATTCCTCTACCTTTGCATTTTTGATAGAGTATCAAATAGAATATATTGGAAGATGGAGACTCCTTCTTTCTTAAAGCCGAATCAACTAACTTGTAAATGTTTTCATAAATTGTATCTAGTTCCTTTTTGTGTTCTTTTACTTTATCTTGGTTTCTAGTAACTGCCATCACTGCTTTCAAATCTATACTTTTTAGTATTAATGTCAACAAGATTCCACCTTTAGTATACTTGAATAGGTCCACTTGCGCAGCTATTTTTTGAGCTGGCGCAGTTCCAGTTTTACTGATAAGTCTCAGATGTTTCAGGGTTTTAACATTATTATCAAGTCTATTTTCATAGCCATGTACTCTATTATTATAAGTAGTATTACGACCACGTGCCTTCTTATAGTTATAATAGTCTACAATTTCCTTATTGTGCCGTACTACCCAATTATATAGTTCTCTCTTTTTAAATGAATGTTTGTTAACAACCTGAGAGTACCTGAGAAGATCTTGAAGTAAAAGGGCATCTTTGGTATATCCTTT
>JAFAQB010000226.1 GCA_019246625.1 Nitrososphaeraceae archaeon | reverse complement strand
CAATATTTATAAGTATTGCATCGAATTTCTAGTATTGTGTAATACTTCATTGTATTGTAATGTTTTCGCAATACTTATATTAGGCATCAATCATAGGAAAGGTATGAAATCAAAAATTCAAAAACAAAAACAACTACAACAAAAATTGGCCGATAGAAAAGAAGGAGGCCATAATTAAGAATTGAGCGTTATAGCAACAGAGAGCACGTTTGGAAGAGAAGTATTTGATTTAACTCAACCCGAGTTGGGAAAGGAAGCAGTAGAGCTGCAAGCCCTAAGGATGCAACGTCGCAAATTGCAGTCAATATACACACAAATTTTGCCCAAGGTAGTTCCAGGTCTGATAGGTGATCTGCTTTCACGGGAGAGAGAATATGGCCTTAGCAATGCTCCAATGTATACAATAGAAGTTTTTACAAAGAAAGGCATAGATCAGGAAGAAGCTAAAATATACATCTTTGAAAAAACTGGGATGGTACCAGCAGTATATGATAATGGTACTCATTATGTAACTAATCAAAGATTAACTTTACAAATACTAAAAGAGATTTCGAACTGCGAGGATGTATTGGAGATTACTGGAGAATATTCTGGAGTCTGTGGATCGATAGGGCCGTTACATGAAAGAGGAGATCAGTCAAACTGCAGATGCTTATGAGGATGGATGATGGCAGAGTCAGCATATGAGGATGAAAGAGGGGAAAAAATTGACTGGATTGCAAGAAATAAGAACTGCGTATAATGGTCTAGAGACATTATATCAAACATACCTTCCGAAGGTAGATCCCATATTAGTTCACGATTTGTTGGTACGCGAAAATGTTTTCTCTGGGAGAAATGGAAAAATCTGAACGAGCACCAGATTCAGAATGGTGTAGAAATCATATATGGAATACTACTGGCTTTGTTCCGGCAGTATACGATAATGGTACTCATTATATAACAAATATGACACTTGAGGCTCTCAAAACTACAGGATTTTGATTTTGTCACAGAAGTTACAGGTGATTATACTGGTACTCTAACAGGAAGGGGAGCATCACATGAACCCACTAGAGCTGAATATTATAAACGTTAACATGTTTTGGCTCCTGGCAAGTGATTTGGCATCAAAGTATGACGTTGTTGATATTATCACAAACAGTAAAATAAATTTATCAAATGTAAATCTTCAAGTAGGACGCCGTAATTAGTGTCAACGATGCTTCATGGGATACAGGCGAATGCCAAGATTAGCTCGCAAATACACGCAATATGTAATACATGTGGTGTCTCTATTTTGTTGATATTGCATAAACCAAAGGCCAGCTGGATCTACTGAAGTTGACTGGCTATTTATACAAACTGGGCCGGCGGCCAATATTAGTCAAAGCTGTGGGATCGTCCATGAGAACAAGGGCTGTGCTAGGAGGATCCTGAACTTGGGCAAGTCGGGTTAGATTTATAAAACTTCTAGCCTGGATACAAGATACATCATAGATAGTATCATTTATCTTTAGGAACTATTTTTATAAAATCCCTTAAATCATATGTATCGACGCTGTTGATAGTACTCGTCAACAATATTTTTGGGTTTTCTGGTGAAAGTCTTTCTAGTCCATGAATATCTAGCTCGTTTTTGAACTTTCTTAATGTTTGTACTATGTTCGTGTAGTCAGATCTGGTTAGTTTTACTGCTTTTGCACCTTCGCCCGCAGTAGTTCCTTCTGGAGAATATATGGTACCGCCTACCATCCCAGGTCCAAAGGATTTTCCCGGCCGATCTAAATTGAGCAGCGTTCCTCCAGACATATATAGACCAGAATTATATCCCGCACCAAAAGTTACCAAGCTGCCACCTCTAGCCTGGCCCATCGCTCTCTCCATACAACCTTTTCTTACCAGGATGTCTACACCATTGCTGAATTCGGTTGCTTGATTGTTTTGACCAGCAAGTTCTGTTGCAAATCCTTCTACAACAATTGTGCCCTTATAGCCTTTATCAGCCAATCCATTTTCAGCATTTCCCTTTACTATCCATACACCATCAAAGTTACAACTGGCTGCAAAAAAATTTCCAACATTTCCTTCTACTGTTAGATCTAGTCTTATTGTCTCATCATATCCAAGTATACCTATCCTATAAAGAGCTCTTGGATTTTTTATTATCACTTTAGTCTCTCCCTTGAGTATTCTCCTTTTCAGAATAGCATTTATTGCTCTTTCATAGACTAATGGTGAACTAACAACATCTCCAAACTTTTCTGTTGATGCATATTTCAATCCTCTGGGAAGCTGTATACAATAATTCCTCTCTAAGATATAGTTGATTTTTTCAAATTGTTCATCAGGATTTGATATTTTTGAACCTATATCATTTACGACCTCTCGTAGGTCATCTACATCCAAGACAAACAATTCTATCCTAGATCTTTAAGATTGTTTATCGCTTTTATAAAATATTATTGGTTTTCCAGGTTGTGACTCTTCTACGTACATATTAGCTCCGACAATCTCTAAAGCAGATAAATCAGTAGCCATGGCCCAAAAGGGAGGATACTTATCTCCTCCCGGATTATATCCAAAGATCCCTTTTCTTGCACCAAATTTGTCTCTTACTAAAGCTAGAGACTTATCTGTTGCAAGCAAATACGTAAACGGACCATCTGCTTTTTTTATAAATTCATGATGTGCCCTTTCAATATTTCCATGTTTTAATATCTGGTCTGCAATAAATACTGCAATAACCTCCGAATCACAATTTGAGTAAAAAGGATATCCCTGAAGTTCAAGCTCATTTCTTAATTTTGAAAAGTTTGTTATCTCACCATTATGTACAACTGCTATATCTGGGATAACCGTTGTACTAAATGGGTGTGAATTATAAGGAGTAACTCTACTGCTTGTTGCTATTCTTAAATGTGCTATGCCATGGGATCCTTTCATGGATCTTATATTATATCGAGAATCAAGGTCTCTTGCGAGTCCTACATCCTTGACCAATTTCATTTCCTTTGAAGAACTTATTATTGTAACTCTTGGCTCCTGTTGTTTCAATTTAACTAAAAGTTTGTCTAATTTCTCCAAAGTTGTCTTTTCTTCTATTTTGTATCCTTCTAGAGTTTCCCTAAAATAACTCAACGTGTATAATTTATCGACATTTGACTGTCTATTGAAGATGGCCACACCAGTACTATCTTGAGCCCTTATCTGTTGACTCTCCATCATTTGAAATAGTATAGAACCTATCGAAAAGTCTGGAATGTAACTTTCTAGCATTATTCCACAAATACCACACAAGTTTTTATCTACCTACTATTAATCTAAGTAATTGTTGTTTCTCGTTATCAACTATTTGAAGCCCATTTAATAAAAGATATTCATTTAACACCTTTTCAACTATATTTTTATAAGTTGTATCTATGCCCTCTAGATTAATATCTGCTTGTAAACTTGCATTTATATTCGAAGTACGTAGATCAGCAGGAGAAATATTATGGAAATTACTATAACCCATGGCAGCAGGTATTCCTCTTAACTCTCCTTTGGTGCCCAAGATATGCTGACATATTCTTTCCGCAGTTGTCTCTATATTGGAATCTATCTCAGATTGGTCATTTTCAGCATTTGCGATCAGCAAGCTAGTGGAATATCCAATAATATCAGCTCCAAGAGCTGCAGCTTTTATGATCTTTCCTGCATTGTTCACATCACCTGCAACAATCAACGTTGCGCCATCATTATCTTTTCCTTTGTAGTGCTGGTTTATAACACGTCTTGCATCATGAATTACTGCTATTGCATGTGTGTCTTTGTATAGTTTTCCTTTTAACGTTATCCTTACAGTATCTATAACAATACCATCAGCCCCTGCATCCAGCAATTGTCCAGTATTTTCTCTGAAAGCATCATCAATAATTTCAATTAATATTGGACCATTGAATTCCTTTCTTATATTTTGGAGAATTTGAATAGAGTCAGTACCTTTGTATTCCAAGATGACTCCTTCGAAGTTATATTCTGCCGGTCTATCTATTATCCTCTGAAAGAACGGATATTTTCTATCTTTTATTGCCGCGCTTTCTGAAACCAAACCTAGTATAGTTCTGTTATTTACTGCAAGCATATTCAATGCTGTGTGCAGAGATTGAAGTGAATGTTTCTCTATTGCAGTATCATTATCATAAATTAGTAGTGGCATTGATAAAATGACCTTCTTGTTGCAATCCCTTCCCAAAGATGTTTCGAGGCTTATGGATTCACGATAGGGATCATATGGTGGTCTTGATAATTGTGCACCCAATACAGTTATACAATCCCATAAATTCTCTCTTTCCTCCATTTCGCGTTCATTGTAGCTACGTTTGATTTGCTGGTCTATTGAACTAGCACGTGGCACGCCTGTTTTTGCTAACTCAAGTATTGACTTCCTGATAATAAACTTGTCTGAGATATTCAAAGAATTATTTACCCCTAAACTATTCTCGTTTGAAATTTAATGTACTTCCCTCTAAGTAGATCTTTATTCTATTTCTTATCAAGTCACTATATTTTTTACCGTCTGCTAAAGGTAATCCTGAGACCATGCTGGATAATTCATCTGTAGCTACAAGATCCTCTCTTCCAAGGTCTTGAATTCTTTTTTTCCCTAATGAATTAATGATATTTCGGAGCTCACATAATGTACCTTTAATATAATTTACAATGCCTTCTACACCTGATCGTATATCCAGCTTTTCATAAGAGCCTGTTAATCCAGCAGGACATACATTTGTATAACAATCCTGCACTAATGTACATCCCATTGAAAGAAGAAAGCCTGTTCCGATTCCTACACCATCTGCACCTAGTGCAATACATTTTGCGATTCTTTCTGAATCCCAAGCACCACCATGAGCAAGTAATTTAAAGTCATCCATTTTGTGATTCAAGTAATAGTCATTTATTGCATCTTTCGCAGACTTTATAGATGGTATGGTATTTATTCCAATTATATCTCTGACTTCCCATGGAGCTGCACCTGTACCTCCTACAAAACCATCAATAGCTGCACAATCGGCGTATGACTTGAGTATTATTTCAATGTCATCATATATTCTAGAAGCACCAATCTTTACGATTATTGGAATTTTCCAATCTGTAATTTCTCTCAACTCAAGGACTTTAGCTACAAGATCTTCAGGTCCCAGAATGTCTAAATGTCTAGATGGAGAATGAGCCGATTTATATGCTGGTATTCCACGGTTTTCTGCTACCAACTCTGTGACCTTCTGTCCCAGTAACAATCCACCATGCCCTATTTTTGCTCCTTGACCTATCTTTATTTCTATAGCATCTGCATTTAATAGATAAGCAGGATCTCTCCAGAATCTTCCTGAGGCATATTGCGTAACTAAAGGATATAATCGGCAGAAAAGTTCTTCTCTATCTAGATATTCTAATTGGTGTTCCCTTAGCAATCTCTCTGCGTAATCACTTATACTATCTTGTCGAGCTTTTGAAACTTTTGACTTTATTGTATCTGAGCCATAGATCTCCCATGGCAATGCCCCGCCTTCACCCGTATTCATTATAACCCTTATTCCTTCCCTAGCAAGTCTGTTTAATGCAATATGCAATGCAATCTTTGCAGGAAGCTTAAGTGAGCCATAACTCATACCAGAAACAAAAAATGGTACATTTGAAGTTATAATATTATCAGAATATCTTTTGCCGATTGCCAGTGATGTATTAACATCACTATAATCTTTGCTATGCTTCTTATCCTCTGTTCTTATATGAGCTCCTGGTATATCAATAGATGAAAAATAGTCATTCGCGGAGAAAGCACCTAATCCAGAGTACGGAATCAGCCCATCATATGCTTTTCTTGCATCAAGAATAAGCTTTGTCTTATCATAATATCCAGAA
>JAFAQB010000225.1 GCA_019246625.1 Nitrososphaeraceae archaeon | reverse complement strand
CTGTAAAAGCGCCTTTAGGGGGGACTCGACAGGTCCAAACCCTACAGACAGAGGTAAGAAGATAGGAACTAAGCGTCACGTACTGACCGACCAAGGTGGCATTCCGTTATTATCTGTTGTTATTACACCTGCAAATATGCATGATATGAAGGCTGCAACAGATACACTAGATGAAACAATGGTAGTAGTAGTTGAAAGACCCTCGAAGAAACAGAATTTATTTGTGCCTTGATAAAGCATACGACTTTCCACAAATACAAAGAGAATCTATCAAAAGGAGATACATCCCGCATATTCGTCACAGAGGTGAAGAAGAAAAATCGAAAAAAGATAGGATATCCAACAAAGCGATGGGTTGTTATAGAAAGAACGAATTCTTGGCATAACAGATTCAGAAAACTATTAGTAAGGTATGAAAAGAAATCAGAGAACTATCTTGCACTCGTCTGTTTAGCTTGCTGTATTATTGTCTACAGGAGGATAATTTTGGGATAGGCTCTAAATCAATATAATACAAAATCGAAATATGAATAGTCTCAAATACAATTCAACCTAATGTGAAGCGAAAGATTCCACGAAAATATGCTAGGACGTTAATTTACAGTCTTGTTAGGACCGCTACAAAAACTCAAGATATGACTTTGCTAGCTTCAAGTGACTGTTTGATTCACTTAGACACATAACTTTTTCCTTCCTATTTCTTTCATTAACTCCTTTGAAAAAGCATACTTTAGCTCTCATGCATGCCTTGTAACACATCAGGAAGTGGACCAGAAGATTCAATTGAAAATCTTTGGTTTCTTCTATATAGGAAGAAAGGAAATGTCTTTTTAAGTGAGACCTTTTTCGATAATCAAGGTCCATGCAAATGTGGGCTACATCTTCTGCTACATCAGCATACCTCAAAGAATCATTAAATTCTAATCTATCATATAGATAGAACTTATTTTGCTGTACAATGAATATATTTTTCATGTACAGATCGCCATGAATATCTCGGATCTTATTTTCTGTGATCCTCTGGTGAAATAACGGCTTGTTATTTTCTATAAATGAGATTAGCTTTTTCTCTAATTTATCAATATCTTCCTTACTGTGATCGCCGGTATCGTATAATTTACCAAATGTTTTAAAATTCTCTAGAACTTTTGCTTTTATGAATTTTGGCTGTCCAAAACGCTTGATTGCAGTATTTGTCGGTGTGGCACGATGAAATTTAATAAGAGTATGGGCTAGCTTTTCTATTGTCTTCAAACTGACTTTATTTGCAGATACTAAATTATCCATACGGAATTTTTGTGGAATCTCTTTCATTTTGACAGCATATTCTATTGCTTTGCTTCTGTCGTTAAGATCTACAAATTGTAGTTTGACATCTTTGTGATTATTCCTATAATTATTATTATCTGAGCATACAACCTTTACAACCCCTTTATACATATCGTTACACAGAATCTTGTTTAACATTACTTCTTTTTGACAAGCTTTTCTCCTTAGTTGTAATTTCGAGAAATCAAGCACTTTACCGAATTTGAGCTCTTTCTTTATTTTATATGCATACATGCCAGTAAGAATTACCCATGAGACATGCGTCTCTTCTACTCTGAATTTAGGAACTTTATGATTATATGCGTCTTCTCGCAAAAGTAATGAAATAATCTCTGGTTGTTTCATGTTCAATTTTTGTTGGTCTTCGTGTTATTTCTTGATACCTTATTTACTATTTTTGCAGCATTTACATTTGGCGATTCTTTGCTTGCATCAAAGTATCTTCAATTAGATATGCCATTCTAATTCATGTTCTTTTTTTTCTTTTTCAGTAACAAACTCTGAATTGCAATATCCACATTTGATATATGGAATTAGTCTAATGGAAATTGCCTTGTCATTATTGGTATTATTTAGTTCTTCTTCCTCTTCGTTTTTATTACTTGCTTTATTTCTCACCGTTGAGGTAGACTTCTGTAAAGATGCAGTATGAATCTTCTCTTTATAATGGTCAATCAAACGCCTTAGAGTGTATTCCCATCCATGTTTTAAGTCGTCAAAATAGTCGGTTTCTGCGACTACTGTAATATAATCTTCTTTAGGATTTGTAGATGCAAGAAAAATGTTGCTTCTGTCGTTATCATCACCAGATGTTGATATTGCTAATTCCTCTGTTAATCTTATGGCAAATTCATTTTGATATCTATTAGTCCATAGTTGTAATTTTCTATGTATTATGTTTTGCTTACTTGCTATTGAATTCAATTCTTCTTTAGTCTCAATATTATTATCGATTATCTTGAAATTATTATGTGAGGTATTCAGTCTCTGCTTTCTATTAAGAAATACGTACCCCTTATCAGTAGTAATATATGCACTAGATGTCTCAATGTAATGTAATAACTCCCTGTCTACCATCTCTGCCATAATTCTTCTTGTCTGATCATGTGACAGTTGAGTTTCTTGTATTATCTTATCTTTTGTGCATCCATTCTCACATATTTTCAATATAGTAGCCAATATCATAGCATATACGTCATTATCGTCACCATTTGTAGCTGCCATTTTGTTGTATATAGAATGTAAATTAAGATAATAATAAAACTAATCATCCTCTACTAGACTATTTTTGTATCTCTAAAAGAAGATGAAGAAGGTTCGAAGCAATTTCACGCTTGCTATGGTATTGAAAACGACACAAAAAAAAGCACTCAGCAATGAAGAGAATCAAACCGCTTTTTGAACAGACTTTCAAAAATAGAAGTGGATTAATTGGAGAAAGTCTCCTGCATGAAATAAGGCATTATGCTGCAATAGTCAAGATAACAGACAGGCAAGCTGTAGCAATCAAAATCAATGGAGTTGGAACGAAGACATTGATTGCCCAATATATGAATAAGTATGATACTGTAGGAATTGATTGTGTTGCTATGAATGTTAATGATATCTTATGTACAGGTGCTGAACCTATTTCATTCGTAGATTATTTAGCAATTCAAAAATCCGAACCAGAAATTATCGAACAAATTGCGAAGGGATTTAAATTAGGAGCAGATAGAGCCAAAGTAAACATTGTAGGAGGAGAGACTGCAATTATGCCAGAAATGATCAACAGTGCAGATCCAGATAAGATCGGATTCGATTTGGCTGGCTCAGCTCTTGGCACAACAAATTCCTGATTCTATAATAGATGGTGATCAGATTGAAGAAGGTGATATCCTTATAGGAATATCTAGCTCAGGGATACACAGTAATGGTCTTACATTAGCTAGAAATATTTTCTGTAACAAGGAAAATTTTCTTCTCAATAGATATTTTGATGAATTAGGACATAGTATGGGTGAGGAATTACTTAAACCGGCATATATTTATGTTGATGAAATAATGGAAATGATAAGAGCTGGAGTTAGATTAAAGACAGTGGCTCACATAACAAGTGATGGATTAGTTAATCTAACTAGAATAGGCAAAAATTTTGGTTATGAAATAACAGACTTACCTAAACCACAGCCCATTTATGAACTCATCCGAAGCTATGGACACATCGATACGACAGAGATGTACAACGTTTACAATATGGGCATAGGTATGTGTGCTGTTTTACCTAGAGAACAATGCGATTCTGCATTACAAATAGCTGAAAAATATCGTAAGAAGGCTTTTGTTATGGGAAAAGCATTAAATGATCACAGTAAAAAAATAGAAATAAAACCCTTAAGGATCGTATCTATTAACGAAGAAAAATTCGCTGCTTCTTCTCCTCCTTCGTACATCCAACCAGGGGAGAAGAGAAAGGAGAATCAGGAATATTCACATTATGCAATGATTACAGCCGGATTTGAAGTCATTACTTCCTTTGCAGACATATTATCAAGTCCTTTATCTTCACTTATTGCTTTCAAGAGATCGATGGTAGTAACGATTCCTATTACTTTGCCATCATTGTCAATTATTGGAACTCCATTAAACGCTCCTAAGACTATTCTAGTAGCAATTTCGATGGCTGTCGCATTCTCTTTTGCTGCTACTATGTTTACTGACATTACATCATAAGCGTTCATATCAGATGATCATAACCGAGTTACACGTAATTTATATCTCTATTAATAGAGCGCTAATATTGACGTGCTGTACTGGGTCATATAGTAGATCCACTACTGATACTACGGTTGGCCTACTATACCAAATACTATAACAGAATTCATAGATGCATGAAAAGCAGACCTGAGTGACATGAACTAGATTTGGGTAGATATATTAAGACCTATGTTAGGAAGCATTTCTCGCCTAGTTGCAAAAGCCTAACGGCAACTTTCTTGTGCATAATCTTTTGGCACGCATAATCTTAAAGAAGGGCTAATCATACTGGCAGTCAGATGTTACAAACTATCTCCGATTTGGGTTACCTGAAATATTA
>JAFAQB010000134.1 GCA_019246625.1 Nitrososphaeraceae archaeon | reverse complement strand
CCTGATGTCTTTGTTATAATCCCGCCGAAGTCTATAATAATATCATGTATAGTAGTAGGAGCACGTCTGATTTTAATTCTACAGATTATCTGTTGTAGTAGTACATCGGCTGCTGCTGCTAATGATAGTTTAATGTATTTTCTTCTTCTCTTTAGTTTTGTTCTTTCAACATAATACTGAGAAGCATGAATTGCTTTAAATCCAGATGAATCTATTCCAGAGAATATCTTTCTAATAGTTGTTGTCCTAAGTGATAATAATATGAATGAGGCAATTAATTATTCTCCCCAATAATATACCATCTATTCTTACTGCAAACTTCTGCAGAGTAGTATAATGTGGAATACATGATAGTTGGAGAAATAAATATCCTAAGATAATATGCTTCAACTAACCATTCTACAAACATACGATAGCTTTTGTTTTCATATTGTTTTAATACAATTAGTACTATATGCTGCCATACTGTGAATATATGATTACTCTTTATATGAAGGAATAATGATGGTATTCTTGCTTTCTTAAGAATACGAAACATAGTATCAGCAAGTTTAACGTATCTGATTCTTTCAACATGTATATTGCATTATGCTATTACAAAGCTTTGATGGTGCTTATGAGAAGTCATTTCTACAGAGCCTGCATAACGTACCATTTAAATATATGCAATAGTATGTCTGACCAAAGAAATTGTCAAATTTAATAAAAAGAATCAATCAGGAATATATCGTACGTATTCACCAAAGAGATGAGAAAGACATTGTCAAGAATCTTTTGGCGATGACGATGATTTGCCTTTGATAGAACCGCACAATTTTTAATATCTTTGCTCGAGATATATAGCGATATGGTAAAAACTGCTTCAACCCAGACTCTAAGAACGGGTCAAAAATCACCACATTTTAGATTAAAAGGAGTCGACGGCAAGATGTATTCCCTGGAAGATTTCAACACCAAATCTTTGCTTGTAGTTTTCATATGCAATCACTGCCCTTATGTTAGGGCAAGAATTGGTGACATTATTAATCTGCAATCGACATTCAAACCTCCAGAATTACAAGTAATAGGTATTAATAGCAATGATCCTGATTATGAGGGTGAAGGTTTTGAAAATATGGTAAAGTTCGCAAGAGAATACAAATTAAATTTTCCTTATCTAATTGATGATAGCCAAGATGTCGCGAAGGCATATGGAGCAGTTTGTACGCCAGACCCATTTCTACTGGATATGGAACATAGACTAGTATTCCATGGTAGGATAAATGATGCATCGGAATCTGGAATGACTGCAAACATTCCAATTATGGAAAATAATATAAGAAAGGTTTTACGAAATGAAAAAGTAGAAAAAGATTTCGATCCATCTATAGGTTGCTCAATAAAATGGAAAAATTAACTATACTGATTAACATAAATACTTAGAATAGTTTAATTATTTTGTTCACTATACTTTTAGCTTGGTAATCCAATCTTTAGTTTCTGGATATTACATCTAGCATTTTGAATAATGCTTACAAATATGAATCCAATGCTAATGTAAGGGAAAGACTTCTGCTCATTAGACGGATTATTATGTCTGATGGACAAGACATCAGAATGAATGGTATCTAAAGAAGAACTCCACCGGTCGATAGTTTGGGCTTACAAGTGGCTCAGAAGATTTGATAACGAGGGTCTGGAAGGTCTAGAAAATAAACCTAGAAGTGGTAGACCTCCAGATAGATGTACCCCAAGAGAATCTATCAAAGATAAGAACTGAGATATCAATCAGAAAATCCTTCAGGTTGGAAAGCCAAAGAAATTATGTATATAATTCATATTAAAACAGGTACAAGAAGATATCATGAAGTTCCTATCTATAGGTTATTATTACATAAATGGGGCTTCAGTCCTAAGGTTCCAAGAAAGAAATTTGTAAATACTACTGCTTCAAACGAAGAAAAGAAACAGTTCCAAAAAAGACCAAGAAAATAATTTCTCATATAATATCTGACGGTTTCACAGTTGCAGTAGTAGAAGAAGATGAATCTATTTTCATACATGATACTCTAATATGAAGAATGTGGACATCAGAAGTAAAACGTTCACCAATGGTAACCGTTACAGGGTCACATCAGAAAACATGTGTATTTGGTACACTTACCATTGACGGTAAACAATTATTATTTAGACAGTATAATAAAATGTTTGATCAGTATTCTTTCATTTACTACCTTAGAGAGCTAAAAATAAAATTTCACAAACTGATCTTATTTCTTGATGGAGCACCACAGCATTGTCGTTCCCGGAAAGTCAGAGCATGTCTTGAAAGAAATAGCGATGATATGATTGTAGAATACCTTCCAAAAGGATCACCTGACTTAAGTGCAGTAGAAGAATGCTGGAGACAAGGAAAAGATGATCTTCTGCTAGTATCAAAATATTATCCCAGCTTTACAAACCTAAAAACAGCTATTACAAACTACTAGTATAGGACAAAACGCTTCGGCTTGAACATCGTCAAAACCCTGATTAGATTATCTACGAATTTATGTTAGTATGTGCAAATAGATATTTGATTCTGTGTTTTAGCCGTACTGAAAGTTAATTCCTTTCTCGCCCCGAGGATGTCTCCATTCAGTTTCTTTGGCACATGTCCCACACTCAATACATCCTTCGTGTTGAAGCATAACGTCTTGATTTTCTATGCTATAGCATCTTGTTGGACATAATGTAACCATTTTTTTCATAAATTCACTTTTTGGATGTAATACTTTAATGTGTGAAAGATTATCATCATCATACTTTAATTTTGCTATACGTTGAGCAATTGTTGGAATTGTAGGAGTATACGTCGATGAAACTCGAGTACCTGATTTTTCAGCAATCTCAACTGGCACTTGGACATACGTCTCTACTGATTCCACTATTGGCAAAAGGCGATCGTATCCTAATATGTTAGCAAATCCTACAGCAAGGCCTCTTAATGTGCCACTTGACATTAATCTAAAGATCATCCCATAGCGCGAGCCGACAATATCTTTTGGAACATCTTTCGTAGCATCTAGAAATGTCTTTAGATAGTCTTTATCTATTTCCTTCATGTCTCTTGTATAAGGGCTATCTTCTACAAACCGCGTATAATAATCGCCCAGATAGTTATGTGTGAAATTGTTCCTATCAATGGATCTTGCAACAGCATTGGCAGCCCTCACTGCATCATCAATTCCAACATTCAGTCCTTCGATTCTTGGACCAACAAAAATGCCACGGCCAGCTGCATCACCCACAAACAACACATTCTTGTAGTAAGGTTTTTTCATTCTACATCGCTTTCCATCTGGAATTAATTTTGCACTGTATTCTAGCTCAACATAATCAGTTACGAATTTTGCCTTGTATTTATCGCTTAGCTCTTGACTAAGAGAATCGATTCTTGATTTGATCTCTGTTTCTGATTTGTATTTGCCGCTTTCAATAAGTTTTGCTTTGCCTGTTGGCGAATAATATACATTGCGTAATTCATCCCACGTATTAACAAGTTTACTAACTGCAAAACGTGTCCTTAACTGTTCTTCTTTTGGAAGGGACTTGTCAATATCTGCTTTTACTGCAACTTCATCTTTGATAAATTCTTTAACCATTGGATTATTCAATATTGCATTGACAAGTGTGTATGGTTCATCTGGTTTTTGTATTAGTGAATCGTAATGATATACTGCACCAGCTGATAGCGTATCCCGATTGGTATAAACAAAACCGCCGCCTATGTGATTTAAGGTGATATCGCCAGCAAAAAGATGTGCAGCCCCCTCATTTGGCCCTATTTCGAACCTTTGTTCCATGATCTCCTCAGGTAGTTTTACTACAACCTTTACACCCTGATACAGCTCTTCCGTAGTGAATTTATTTCTAGCACCCGTTATTTCTGCTATCTCTGAATTTACTCCGTCAGCTGCAATTATTGCCTTTACTTCAAATTCATCTAGTTCATCAGTTTCTACAATAGTTCTATCATTCTGCCAAGTAATTGATTTGACGTGAACTCCCGGAATGATTCCACCGCCCTGTTTTTGGGCACTTGCGGCCGCCTCTTTTGCAAACCATGAATTTAATTTATTTAAAAGAACAGAGTAGCCAAAGTTGGCTTGATATTTATGGGCAGATGTAAGATCAATTGAAAATATTTTGTCTTTTGAAGTAGCATGAAGAATGTATTTTGTGATCAGTCTTTCTAGAGGAGCATCAGATACAAATCCGTCTTCATAGACATCTTCAACATTGTAGACCTTGCCGTTTTTTGGTTTCTTTGAATAAAGAATTCCACCTGATACGTTTTTTGAGCCTATTGTCTTCCCAGCATCAATCAATACAGCCTGTTTTTCCAAATTTGATAACTGTTTGAGAGCAGCTAACCCAGCTGAACCTCCACCAATTATAGCAACGTCAAAACGCTCCATTTTTACTTTCTAACCTCCATGACTAGTTTTTGTTTTCTTAATTCCTCAATTAGAATGGGTACTACATATTCCATTCTACCTTTGATAAAAAGATCACAGTCATCTTTAATCGGCGAGTTTTCATCAGGATTAATTGCAATGACAAACTCAGATTCCTTCATTCCTGCAATATGCTGCATCGCTCCGCTGATTCCAACTGCGATATATAGCAAGGGGCTAACTTTTCGGCCACTGGTCCCAATTACTCTATCAGGAGTCATGTACTTGGACGTTATTGTTTCATTTACTACATACGGTTTTTTTGAAATTGGTAATGATATTCCGATCTCTGCATCCAACTCCTTTGCTAGTTGTTCAATTAGTTTAATATTTTCTTCTGGTGAATCTTTAATTCCTCGGCCAAAGCTTATGATTGCCTTATGGATATCAAAGTCAACAGCACTCTTGATAATTTTGCGACTCAATATCTTTACATTAAGGTCTTGCTCTTCTAATTTTGGAATATATTCTACAATTATTCCGCTTCTTGTACTGTCACGCACAAGGGGTTGAAATACTCCAGGAATTATACTACATGCTTGGGGATGATACTCCCTTTCTATGGCAGGATTTCGATTATCAAGACATAGAATAGTAGTCCACAGAAAACCTGAGAAATCAGGTCTATACATTTCAAGTGTTTTTGCATAAGTCATTGCCTGACCTTTTGTCTTATGTTCATGTTTGATCTCAAGATCTTCAATTACAAGTTTGTTAATATCTGAAGCAAGGCCAGATTCTAATTCTGCCAATACTGTGGAAGACAAATGTCTACCTATGTTGTCAGCGGCAAAAAACATGTATCTTGGCTTTTTGAAATGTTCAACATAGTCTGGAGAAATCTTTGCCACACATTCTTTATTTATAGCAATCTGGCTGATTATTTTAGTATCGATCAAATTTCTAGAATATTGTAATTCTGGGCTTTCTGCATAAATTACTGCATCAGCCCCATATAATAGCAATTCTTCGCATAACTTTCTGATATTATTTCCCAGTAGAATGGCAACAACTTTTTCGTTTGAGGAATATTTTTTGTTAAAATCATCCATGAGTCTTCTAGCTTCACCTAGCATTTCTAGGCTAACAGGAATTGGCTTACCTTCTTCATGCTCAATTATTACATATAAATTCCTGTAACTGCCTTCACTTGTGATCATCGTCATTTAATTACTATTCCCCCTAAAATTTCATGTATCCTAGTAACGACCTTTGCTATCTGTCCACGATCGGAGGCATCTACTACTTCAGCTTTTCTACTTGCTTTTGCTTTCGGAATCTTTTCTACCTTGTATACGATTGTGGGAGAGCCAGGAAGACCAACAAATTTTGGGTCAACGCCCAGCTGTTGGGCATTGAAAACTTTTAAGTATTTTTTATAACTTTGAGCGCGTTCATTTGCCTCTTTCTGATACTTTACAAATGCCAGTCTTTGTGAAACAGTGTTAAATGCCGGCTTGTATGAAGGATCAACTGTAATAAATGCAGGGAGAGGTGCCTCTACCTCTTCTATTATATCATAAAACCCTTGCAAGGTGATCAAGCGTTTTGCTATGACAGTTCGCTTTTCAAGGTCGATATCATAATCAATGACATTGCCTAGAAATGTATAACCAAGCTTCCATGCTGTCTGAGGACCTGTTTGACCAGTCTCACCATCAGAAGCTCTGTGTCCTGAAAATACAATATCCATTTTCCCCCCTTCCATTTTGCCTATGCCTGTTTTCAATACTTCAGCAGTTGCCAGAGTATCTGCGCCTGCGAATATTCTGTCACTATAAAGATGTAACTCATCTGCGTCACAAATTAATTGAGCTTGTTGTAAAGCATAATCAGCAATTGGAGGACCCATAGTTCCAACTGAAATACGTGCACCATACTTTACTTTGGAATAAAATGCTGCCTTTGATGCTACTGCACTGTGGGGCCCAAGGATGCTCTTTGTCTCTGCTCTATTTAGTGTTCCATCTGAATTGTAGCTAACATTTCCTTCTGAAAAATCAGGCTCTAGCTTTATAACGATTGCCGTATTAAGTGAAACCATTACCTTCTTTCTTCCCCATACTGTACCCTTTAAATGGTTTGCGAAATAAAATTACTACCAAATGTTACAAATCCATACTTATGACATATATAGCAATAACTGTGATGAATGGGCTATTTTGGAAATATAACATAAAACCCAAACAAAACAATTGACATTACAATATCGATCTAATAATGAATGAATGCAGTGAGGATGATATCTTTATTAATTATGCTATGTTGCAAGAACCTTTTTGGATGACTCTCTCAATTTTTCATATGCTAATCTAATTTTCTTATAGAAATCTGGCATTTTAGGATCAAGCATAGTATAAGCTAGGAAAAAGTCTTCTGCTTCTCTCAAATATCTTGCTACCTTGGGATGTTCAGATACGCGAGAGATAAATCTCATATTATTTAATCTATCAGCAAGTTTGATAACTTTTACGTCGTAATCAGCAGATATAAGAATATTACAATAATCTTGGAACCTAGCTAGTTGATGCTCTTCATAGTCTGTCCCCGAATAATTTTCTAGAGGACGAATTTTCAATTCGGCAGCTATGTCATATACTCTATTTCCAAATCTATAAACCAGGTAAGCCTCAAAGCCATACGCCTTTGTTTGATACCAATCAAGAATTCTATCATTGTCCTCTAATACATCATGTAAAATCGAGGAAGCAATTTCAACGCTAGTAATATTACGGTTAACAGATCTGTAATGTTTTACTACATCCATTGTGACTGGCAACGTATGTGTTTCAAGAAATGGCGATAAACGATCTTCTCTTTTTACCCCTGAATGAACCTCTTCTGCAATCTCGATTGCGCCCCCTATAAAGTCATCAACACGTAACTTGGCCTCATTTTCCAAAAATGCTATAAACTTCTGTTTACTAACCTCATAGCTACGTTCTTCTCCTCCTTCTCCTCCTTCCATGACATTAATACTATAGAGGTAAAACAAAAGAATTTTGGTATATCCACACATATGCGTAAAGAAAGAATTTACGATTGTTTAGAATGTTCTACATTTTAGTCAAATTATCTTAATTTAATGATATTATGATTCTCCACTAAATTAAAGTTTTTTGAAATTTAGTTATTCAATACTGACTAATTTTAACGATTCATAATCTCTAAAATTACATTTCAACATTCTGATTTGATTTTTATAGATCACTTTGGCTACAAGGTAAAATGGCTATTGTTGCGCATCACAGTAATTGCCAATTTTATATTGCTCGCGTTCAATGTTAAACGTTCTGTCATTATATAACAATATATGTTCGTTTTGATGATAGGATCTTTTAGTGCTTACAAGCTCAAGGGGCTTTACATTAGCAGAAAATGCATTTCCGCCTAGAGGCGACCAGCCTGAAGCTATTGAAAAATTAGTTAGCCATGTCTTACTTAAGAAAGGCTGCCAAACTTTGCTTGGAGTCACAGGTAGCGGAAAGACATATACAATTGCCAATGTTGTCGCACGAACAAGCAAAAATACCCTGGTAATATCCCATAACAAAACTTTGGCTGCTCAGTTGTATGCAGAGTTCAAGGAGTTTTTTCCAAATAATAACGTTGGATATTTTGTTAGCTTCTATGACTACTATCAACCTGAAAGTTACATCCCGCAAACTGATACTTATATTGAAAAAGACACTGAAGTCAACGAAAGAATTGAAAAAATGAGACTGGAAGCAACTGCAATGTTAATGTCAGGTGAACCGACAATAATAGTATCTACAGTATCATGCATTTACTCACTAGGCTCGCCTAAAGAATGGGAAGAAAGCGCAACTACAATAACAAAAGGAATGGCGATTAATAGAAAAGTGTTAATTCACAACTTAATCGAATCACGCTATGAACGAAATGATATATCCCTAGTACCTGGAAGTTTCAGGGCAAAAGGTGACACCATTGATATTATTCCTGGATATTCAGATGATGTAATTAGGATTCTACTCTTTGGAGATGAAATCGAAAAAATTAGCATTCACGATCATGTAACTATGAAAAAGCTCAAAGATGTCAACTCTGTAAAAATCTTTCCTGCTAAACATTATATCGTAGATGATGACTCAAGGTTATTTGCAGTCAAATCAATAAAGCGGGAATTAGAAAATTGGCTTCCTAACTTACCAAGCGAGTTAGAGAGACAAAGACTTGCTTCACGTACAAAATACGATTTAGAAATGATAGAAGAGTTGGGTTATTGTTCGGGAATTGAAAATTATTCTCGCCATCTGGATGGCAGGTCGCCAGGACAACCACCGTACTGCTTACTAGACTTTTTTGGCAAAGATTTTCTAATGGTTATAGATGAGTCACACGTAACAATACCTCAACTTCGAGCTATGTTCAATGGAGATTACACTCGTAAGAAAATGCTGGTAGATTATGGATTTAGATTGCCAAGTGCTTTCGATAATCGCCCTTTAAAGTTCGAAGAATTTGAAAAATATTTACAAAATGTTATTTTCGTGTCTGCCACACCAGCAAATTATGAGATAAAATCAAGCTTGCAGGTTGTAGAGCAATTAGTAAGGCCAACAGGATTGGTCGATCCAAAACTAGAGGTAAGGCCTACTAGAAACCAGATACAGGATCTAATTCAAGAGATTAAAATTCGAGTAAATAAAAATCAGAGAACTCTTGTTACTACTTTGACAAAAAGAATGGCTGAAGATCTTGCGGAGTTTCTAGCTAAGAACGATATAAGGGTGCGTTACTTGCATTCAGAAATTGAAGGATTGGAGAGAACAGAAATAATAAGGCATTTGCGTCTAGGTGAATTTGATGTGTTAGTTGGCATTAACCTGCTCAGAGAAGGTCTGGATATTCCTGAAGTATCTCTAGTCGCCATTTTGGATGCTGATAAAGAAGGGTTCCTACGTAACAATACAAGTCTAATACAGACTTTCGGACGCGCTGCAAGAAATATTGATGGCATGGTTATCATGTATGCTGACCACATTACTGATTCGATAAAAAATGCAATGACAGAAACAGAGAGAAGACGTAGAAAGCAGATTCAGTACAATAGAAAAAACCAGATAACTCCCAAATCGGTTATCAAACCAATCCCAGAAAAAACAGCAGATATTGATCTAATAGTGGATACAAAGTCCATGGCCCGGGTGGATTTGATGAAACTTGCGATAGAGACAGAAGCAACTATGAAGAGATTTGCTGAAGATTTAGATTTTGAGAAAGCAATAGATTTTAGAGAAAAGCTGATGAAGATAAAAAGAGCTCTCGGAGAGGAGCCAACAATATCAGAGGTTTCATAAGAGTATGCATGATAAGATAATTATCAAGGGTGCAAGAGAGCATAATTTAAAAAATATTAACCTGGAAATTCCAAAAAACAAACTCGTTGTAATAACTGGACTCTCTGGTTCTGGGAAATCGACCCTTGCATTCGATACAATTTATGCGGAAGGCCAGAGACGTTATGTAGAGTCATTATCGGCATATGCAAGACAATTTTTAGAATTAATGGATAAGCCTGATGTAGATTCTATCGATGGATTGTCTCCAGCAATATCAATCCAGCAGAAGACTACAAGCAAAAACCCACGCTCCACAGTCGGTACAGTTACAGAGATCTATGATTACCTGAGGTTACTTTATGCCAGAATTGGAAACCCTTATTGTCCACAATGCGACAGAGGAATTACAAGCCAGTCTGCGGATTCAATCACAGACTCTATCTTGAGATCTGTTAGAGGAGGGAAAAATGCAACGATACTTGCTCCAGTAATTCAGTCAAAGAAAGGCACATATGAAAAAGTATTTGAGGAGTTAAACCAGAATGGATTTGCAAGAATTAGATTAGACGGCGAGATAATTAACCTTGGGGACGAAGATCAACAACAAAAAGCAAAATACCCTAGGCTGAACAAGCAGAAAAAGCACACAATCGAAGTCATTGTTGACAGGTTAAAACCCTCCCCGCAAGAAAAAGGTAGGCTGTTTGAATCAATTCAATCAGCACTGAAAGTAGGAAATGGTCTTGTAATTGCGTCTATTGATGATAAAGATACACTATACTCTCAACGCAATGCCTGCCCACACTGCGGAATTAGCCTAGGCGATTTAGAGCCTCGTGCGTTCTCATTTAACTCTCCTTTTGGTGCATGCGATAAATGCAACGGGCTTGGGATTAAAATAGAATTTGATCCTGAATTAATTATTCCCGACAAGTCAAAAAGTATTTTGGAAGGAGCAGTCAAGCCTTGGTCCGGCCATTTCGCTACGTTCCGCTCTGCAATGCTTAGGGATGTAGGCAAACGCTTCGGATTTGATCTTTATACGCCAATTACAAAGATGACAGATCAACAACTCAAAGTCATTCTTTATGGAACTGATGAAAATATACACTACAAATACGAATCACGGTATTCTGACACCAGATGGGAATATAGAGGTGCATTTGAGGGTATAATTCCCAACTTGGAGCGCATATATAAACAGACTGAGTCTGAGTCAAAGCGCGATGAGCTTATGCAATTTATGCGTGAGCTGCCGTGCGATGATTGCCATGGAAGGAGATTACGAATAGAGGCACTTTCAGTCAAAATTCAACAAAAGTCAATAATGGATGTTTGTGATCTTTCGATTGATGATTGTTACAAGTTCTTCAAGACACTAGAACTTTCAGAAACTAAAATGTACATTGCAAAGACTATACTAAAAGAGATAATTTCAAGGCTCGATTTTTTGCTTAATGTGGGATTAAATTATTTAACATTAAACAGAATGACATCTACCCTTTCTGGTGGGGAGTCACAGAGAATTAGATTGGCTACTCAAATTGGTTCAAACTTAACTGGAGTTCTCTATGTTCTTGATGAGCCTACCGTAGGTTTGCATCAGAGAGATAATGCCAGATTGATTGATACATTAAAAAAATTACGTGACCTTGATAATACATTACTTGTAGTTGAACATGATGAGGAAGTAATACGCAATTCTGATTGGATTGTCGACATTGGACCAGGTGCAGGCATTCATGGTGGGGAGATAGTTGGTAACGGTGTGTTAGATGAGATTCTAAGAAATGAGAACTCTATTACAGGGTCATTCCTCAGAGGTGATAGGATTGTTTCACATGTAAAACAAAATAGAAAAAAAAATCCAGAAAAATGGATAACAGTATATGGAGCACAAGAAAATAATCTAAAATCAATTAATGCGCAATTCCCTATTGGATGCATGACAGTTGTAACAGGAGTATCTGGATCTGGCAAATCCACTTTGGTAAATGACATCTTATTTAAAGCATTGTCCCATTATTTTTATGGTTCCAGAGAAAAGCCTGGTAAGCATAGCTACATCTCTGGCTTAGATCAAATCGATAAAGTAATAGGAATTGATCAGTCTCCAATTGGTCGCACCCCAAGGTCAAATGCAGCGACATACGTTAATGCATTTACACCAATAAGGGAGCTATTTGCAAAGACTCCTTCTGCAAAAGAAATGGGATATAAAGCTGGCAGATTTTCATTTAATGTTCCTATAGGAAGATGTGAAGCATGTGAAGGTGCCGGAGTAAAGAAAATTGAAATGCAATTTTTACCTGACGTTTATGTTTCATGCGATGAATGCAAGGGCAAGCGATATAATTCTGAAACGCTCTCTGTGAGATACAAGGGAAAAACAATTTCAGACATACTTCATCTGACTGTTGAAGAAGCGTTAGAATTTTTTGCAAATGTCCCAATTATAGAGAAGAAGTTGAGAACTCTGAGTGATGTGGGACTTGGATATATACACATAGGTCAGCCAGCTACCACATTATCTGGTGGTGAGGCGCAGAGAATTAAACTTGCCTCAGAACTTTCAAAGAGGGATACAGGTAAGACATTATACGTACTTGATGAACCAACAACTGGTCTCCATTTTGCAGATGTTAGCAAATTGTTACATGTTTTAAAAAGGTTAGTCGATCTTGGCAATACAGTAATAGTTATTGAACATAATCTTGATGTCATTGCAAGCGCAGATTGGATTATAGATCTTGGACCAGAAGGAGGGCAAAGTGGTGGTGAGATTGTGATTTCTGGTACGCCTGATGAGATTGCCAGAAGTGAAAATGTCAGTTACACTGGAAAATATCTGAAACCGAAACTACTAATTGATCAAATAATTCAAAGAGGTGCGAGGTGATTATAGGATCAGTGGATGATATCACTTTCATGATAAAAAAACAGATCCCACAAAATTCCGGGATTTATTTAATGAAAGACAATGAAGGAAAAATAATTTATATTGGCAAAGCAAAAAATCTCTATAAACGTGTCAGTTCTTACTTCTTGAAACAAGACTACAACAATAACAATAATAACTATCAATACAATAATAACTGGAAAACGTCACGACTTGTAAGAAAGGTATCTGATATTGATTTTATAGTTACTGATAATGAAATCGAAGCATTCTTGTTAGAATCAAACCTTATCAAAAGATATAGACCTGTATTCAATATCGAATTAAAGGATCAGCAGCGTTATACATATCTAAAAATTACAGACGAAACTTTTCCTCGCCTGCTTGTAGCAAGACGTAACAGAAACGGTGATTTTTATGGACCAAAGGGTAAAATATATGGCCCTTTTGTGCGCGGAAGTTCAAAGTTTCTTACCGTTGGCCTTTTAAGAAAGCTATTCAAAATTAGAATTTGCCACAAACTACCCAAAAAACCTTGTTTGGAATACTTCATAAAAAATTGTGATGCACCATGCATCAGTAATGTAGTGCGGAGCGAATACATGAAGAATGTATTTGCACTGCAGGAAATACTAGAAGGAAAAAGTAGTATCGAAAAATTTGAAAATGATATGAAAAATGAAATGGAAAGAGCTTCAGCGTTACAGCAATATGAAAAGGCAAAGGAAATTCGCGACACTCTGTATAGGCTGAGTAATTTGCGCGTCAAACAGAAAATGGAAAAGGCAGTAAATCGTAATGCTGATGAAGAATACGTTGGAGTTATGAAAGATAGTGCAAATGGTATAGCCCACATAATGACTATGCGCAGAACCCATGGCGTTATAAGTGATAGCAAAAAATTCGAATTTGATTTGGTCGGTGATAATTCATTGACAACATTTCTCTCACAATATTATTCAACAGTTTCAATAATTCCTAGGTTTGTATACGTAAATGAAGATATCGAATCTAAGAATGCTTTAGAAGCAGCAGTTGAGCAACTTGCTGATCACAAGGTAAGCATTATCAAAATTTCAAAAGACTTTCCAAGCAAAGAAAAGAGACAATTAATGGACCTACTCACTCGCAATCTATCTCTTCATACTAAAAAGGGATATGATCCAAGCATAGTAGATTTGAAAAACATTCTTCACCTACATACGATTCCTACGATAATTGATTGCTTTGATATTTCCAATTTTGGAACTTCGTTTGCGGTTGGATCATGTGTTAGGTTTGCAAATGGCGAACCAAACAAAAGAGGATATAGGAAATTCAAAATTAATACTATACCTGGGCAAAACGACTTTGCGATGATAGAAGAAATCGTTTCCCGCAGGTATTTATTAGCTGAAAAAAGTGATCAGGACCAGCTGCCAGATTTGATTGTAATAGATGGAGGAAAGGGGCAGCTGCATTCTGCGATAAATGCTATTCACAAGTTAGGAAGGGATATTCCATGTATATCTTTAGCAAAAGAAAACGAAGAAATCTGTATCCCATACTCAAGCAAATCGATAGTTCTGCCACGGAGTAACGCTGCACTCAAGCTTTTACAACATATTAGAGATGAAGCTCATAGATTTGGGCTAGCTTACAACGTTAATTTAAGAAAGATAAGATAGACCACTTGAATTCACAATATTACATCTTGTGTGTTTGTTTACAGTTAGTGTAGGGTCTGTATCAAAGAGAGGAGATATAGATAGATAAATTAATTACTGCATTGAAAAGATAAGTTCAAGGTGCAAATATTTACCTGTTGGCTATTCGATTCTTGACCATTGTTAAAGAATGCATCCATTTTTATATACTTTTAATATATCTGCTGGGCTAAAACCAAGTCTCGAACCATTATTGTCTGAGGTTAGAAGTTAGACTATGTGAACCATTGTTCTGACAGATCTTCTATATGTGGTCATTTAAAAATCACTGATCACCCTTATTTTTACAGTCTCATATAGAATTTTTTGCATTCTTAGTAGTGAGGAGCTATATTATACCTTGCTTAACGGTAAGATGATGGCAAATACATCTATTAATCGGCTCTAGTTATTGAATAATGTGGTAGATAGATGGGTCGGTTTGGACAACCGGCCATTATTACAACAAGCTCGTGCTAGAATGACTAAAACTCTTATCGATGGTATTCAGATTGATATGTCAACTGAAGAATCCAAAAAATTGCTCAGAAGACATGTAAACACCAAAACAAATCTTGTGATAATGTTAGTAGATGTTAATAAGTCTACAGAAATGAGCCTGTATTTGCCAGAGAACAAATTTGCTTTAGTTTTACAAAGTTTTGCTCAAGAAATAAGTATTGCTGTGTTAGGTTATGGTGGCTATGTATTCAAATATGAAGGTGATGCAGTTATTATATTATTTCCTGCAGAGTACGACAATGTAAAAGCATGTAGAAATGCCTTGAATTGTTCAAGAGCAGTACTAGAAATTATAAAAGAAGTTATAAATCCTGCATTTAAGGAAAATGAATTACCTGAAATCACAGTAAGAATAGGATTAGCTTATGGTCATGCTTTAGTAGTGCTCTATGGAAAGAGCTTAGACACAGCCAACATAGATATTATTGGTTCAAGTATAAGCCTGGCTTCAAAGGTTGCATCTGTTGCAAAGCCAAATCAGATTTTGATAGGTGAAGGAATTTACAATATCTTTAAATCATCATCAACAGCAGTTGATCATAGAGGTTTTTCAAACGATTATAGTATTAGTAGCTTTAGAGAAATAAATCTCGATCCAACAAGATGGAAATACCTTTCTCGTTCTGATCCTGAAAGTATGTATCGTGTATACGAGTATGTAGAAAATTAATCCTATCATGAAGTAATTGTTATCCTCATCTGTCATGTAAACCCAAACTGGACAAACAAACGTCTACTGATGCTAGTAAATACCAATGATTGCGTTTACTTGCAGGTACTTGCATCTATGTGCTAGCTATTCTTATCATCGATTAAAAGTATTGCAAGTAACATGCAAGTGTACATACAGTCACAAGCACGTATCTTTAAACATAGATGCAAAGCTGACATCATGGCAATAATTCTCGAGGCCGCGGCAAATGGGGAAACGACAAAGGCAAAGATATACTACAGATCTTTTTTGACTTATCAGAGGCTGAAAGGATATCTATTGCTTTTAGAAGAGAATGGATTAATCGAATACTTGAAAGAAGAGCATTTGTATAAAACGACCCAGAAGGGTATTCAAGCCATACAAACATATAACGGTATGCGAGAATTGATTGATTTAGGTATCGGAAACAAATAAGCTCGCTTATTATAATATAAATGGGGAAATAACCAGTAGTGTCGTGTAGAAATATTTGCATCAAATTCAAAGCAATGAGATCACATGCTCCAAATAGTCAATATTATTCCATGCAAGGTCGATATGAAATTGGTCAGAAACGCTGCCAAATATGTGAAATATTTATTAATTGTTCTGGCTCAAGATGTCCTTGTTGTCACGTATCACTGAGGACAAAACCAAGAACAAAGAAATATAGAGAGAAATTATCTAGACAAATTACTGCCTAGTCCTTGCTACGAACCTAAAGTTTTTTTAAAGGATTGTTGCTGTATGATAGATATTATTCTTGGTTAGTTGGTTGTTGATTATAGTTATTTAGATGGTTATGATGTTTTCTTTCTTCGTTGTATTTCTCTGTCGTCAGCTAGATGTTCAACTTGTGCATTTCCATGAGTTTCTGCTTCTTCTTTTTCAGTTTGCTCTGGAACATTGAACCTTTCATTGTATTTTACCGCTCGTTCTGCCCTAGCTGCTGCATCGTCTGATTTATTATTATTATTATTGTCTTCACTATCGCTCATTTTCCAGTTGATTTATTTTGGTCAACATAATAAAAAACAGTTGTAGAAGGTATACATTGGTAAATTGTCTATAACTACTAGTTTGAATTCCTGTCTGCAAGATATATCGTATATGTCTGAACGTTTCGAGAGGCGCTCTCTTATAAACACCGATGGTGCCATCACCCATCTACATGGAGCCCTTTTTGTAGAGTGTTAAACTATCGTTGTCGACCTCTTTTTTAAATGACGTACGTACCTTTCCTTTTAGCTTTAGATAGACCATCCATACTCATTTTTGTGCATTATGTACGGCACCGTGGAATATGCAATAAATTTGACTCTATTTTGCCATCTGATTAGTGTCTAAAAGGAAGATTTGAACATGAGCATGAGGATATTGAAGCAATAACAGGACGGTTTTAACCATATTTATATGAAAAATAAAGATATTATAAGATTTCTATTTGTTTATTAATTTTAGATAGTTATTTTGGTACCATCGTAGTATACTATCAAACGATACCCTTAATGGAAGGATCGCAATAAATTCGTTCAAATGCGATATGGACAAACAAAATGAAGAGCCAATTTCTACTGGTGACAACAGTACGGTTTTAATAGTAAATCCAAGTTCTTCTAGTGGATCGACTGGCAAGAACTGGAATGACTTTTATCTTAAAGTCAAGGGATTTTTTGGAGAAAATCCTGAAATTGCGTTTACCAAAAAGCCAGGAGATGGGACAACCTTGGCAAGGGAATATTTGAAAAAAGGATTTAAGAATATTGTCGCAATAGGTGGAGATGGAACGATAAATGAGGTTGCAAATGGTTTTTTCTTGTTCAAGAAAGAAGATGATGCCTACAACAAGGAGAAATCAGCAGTTGTTAGTAGGGGGGGCATTTTAAATAATGACGCAAATACTGATAATAATACTACTGTAGCAACCACCTCTACTGTCGCAGAACCACCAGTTTTAATGCAGATAAATTCTGACGCGGTTTTCGGTATTATTTCATCTGGAACCAGAAATGTATTAGCAAAATCACTAGATTTACCAGCTGGCGACTTTGAGTGTTGCAAACACTTTTCGACAAGTAAAATACAAAAAAAGATTGATGTTATCAGTGCCAGAGTCACAAATTTCTCAAATGATGCTGGCAACAATACATATTCAACTCTAGCACCTACACGCATTTTTCTCAATGCTGCTGAGATAGGAGTCGCAGCAGAGATCATTGATAGATCTAAAAAGATAAGAGATAAGGTCCATAGTCGTATTGTATCAACTGTTTCAAGTATTGTTACTACTATGCCAACATACGAAAGCAATCTATGTGAGATTTCTATAGATGATGGACGGGAGAATATCCTAACAAAGATGACAATGGTTGTGATTGCCAATGGCAAGTATTTGGGAGGAGGGTTTAAAGCTGCACCTCAAGCAAGCGTGTCAGATGGATTATTGGATGTTGTTATTCTAAAGAATTCTGGCAGCTTCAAAATGCTAGAAGAATTCGTCAGCATGAAAAATGGCAATTATACTAGTGATGACAAAGACATTATCTATATGAAGGGAAAGAAGGTGTCAATAAAACCAAAAGAAGAGGAGGAAGAAAAGAAAAGACGAGGTATAACAGTTACAATAGATGGTGAACCAATAGGAATCTTACCAGCAACATTCCAAGTTCATCAAAATGCATTAACAATCAAAATGTAGCAACGATATTTCAGACATATATATGCCTAATTTATAATTATATAATATAATAATACCGTGTGACTTAGTTTGTAGCATTATTATTATGTAGTCTCCTGATTGTTATCTTATGCCACTGTCAGATCTTGGCATGATTACAATGATCATTGATTGAACGTGGACGTATTCTTATGGATATTAGTTTTCTAAGATCATCTAACAAGGAAATTGGGAAGATGAATGAAGGAAAATTGGGAGCTCCATTTGAATATTCACATAGTTATATCCAATTTCTAGCATTTCTTATAATTGGATTTAAGATTGCGTATAGAACTATTCAAGGAATCGTAAGAAAGAGAGATTATTATCTGATTACATCAGGATTGAAGAAATGCAGTCCACGTGTGACTAGTACAGCGATGTCAGAAGCTAAAGAAGGTTTGGAAGATGCAGTCGACAAAATGAAATTTGGTGCAAAGAAAACAGGAAGCAAAATGT
>JAFAQB010000082.1 GCA_019246625.1 Nitrososphaeraceae archaeon | reverse complement strand
ATCTGTGGAGTGATGCCATTTGCAGTACTGACTACTCTTTGGCCTATCACTTTACTAACATTTGACTCATAAAAAGGACTGGTTGCTATTCCTAAACTGGTTGTTGTATTAATACTACTTGGTACCGCTGCAGCAGTGGTACTTCTCTTTGCAAGATTACCACGCAGACTTTGTATGGTACTTTGCTCTTGCTTTTTTGTCTGAGGTGCGGCATATCCACGCTGTTGTTGTTGTGAAGCTAGACTTACTCCAGCAACTATCATAGATACTGCTAGCGCTATTGCTATAATGATCCTAATTGCTACTGTTGTTGCGTGGTTCAATAATTATACTGTGTTACATTACTTTTCATGATCATATTTGTAATATGCTGATTATTACGTTATGTTACTTCTGGTTAAAACAGTCAACTAAATATTACTGTCATTAGTAACAATGAAAACTACTGCCTTATTGAATATGTTATAAGATAGATAAGACATCTAGAGGAGTTCAGAGACTGCCTGAAGGATTACAAGACGGTCATATAATGGCGCTGAAAGTATTACTACCATCACCAAGTTCAACTTCACCCTCGCATTGGTTGTAATAATAATAGAATCAAGACTTTTTGATGACGCACAAGATAGGATCAATATCTAAGCCTCCAGCACATTCCAGTAAAAAGCAAGAGATTGTAATCGCTAATGAGTTTATGTCATAAAATCTGAAAGGGTACTCTGGTTTGAATCGTGTTGAATGCTGCGACTACTACTTTGTAAGTATGGGTTTGTCATCTTCCTCCTTCTTGTCATTATCATCCTTATTCCATGTGTAAATTACCCAGCAACAATACAAACCTGTCCTCCCCCACGGAACAAAATGAATGGAAGACATTCAGAAAGTGTCTTGACAAGTCAGACAGGAAGGTATTTGATAGGATGTTTTCTATAGCTCATTTATACAATTCTGCATGCTCTTATTCTGCCAATCCGATAAGAATACAGCCTATTTTTATGTCTATTATATTTCATCATTATAAGCAACTTACAAGACTCTCTGGACAAGTCGAAAGGAATACTACTAACATATAGTAAAGTAAATTACTGTGTCATCTTTAACAGATCTTGTTTCATTTCTTTAAACTCTGACTCTGATATTAATCCTTGTTCTTTGAGTTTAGCAAGCTTAGCCAATTCATCAGCAATGGATATGATTCTTGGCTGTTGTTCATCATCATGGTTGTTGTTGTTTGTTGTAGCTGCCCGTGTATGTTGCCGCCTTATCTGAGGTTGATAATATGTCTCTCTTTGCATATCCATACCATTTCTTATTACTTCTAGCAATTCTTCAGCTTTATCCTTTGGAATAGCAGTTATTACTGCCTCTTCTCCACCATTGTATTCAGTACCAGTTAACCTCTCTATCATACCATGACGACCTGAATTTCTCATAAAACATGAAGAAATTGACAAGGAAATCGTCAGACGTAATAGATTACAGCAGCAGAAGAATAAGAATAAGAACGGAACTTGAGACTAGAATAGATATTTTGGAGTATTATTAGCACTCATTGCATTTTACATGCTGGCTTCCTTTTCAAGAGGTTATCATGGTAGTATTTTTGTAATGCATTGACTAATCCCAATCTACTATTTCTTTATTAAGTTAGTCAATTCTATATATGTGAAATTTCTTTTGTAGACCCTAAGCGTTGTCGTTATGAAATATACACATCCATTTTCTCATGGTTTGACTGCAATATAATAATACAGCTCAGTCGGTTAGCACCTTGGCGAAAGCGATGAGCAAAGGCCTTATCAAAACACATTGTCTTTAAATTCTCAAGCTTGTAATTCTTAGTTATCGGCATCATTCTATATAGATGGCTTTATAGCAGATGTTGCCGGAACATATACGGTAAAAACATGTACGTACTTTGCAATTCATGTAATAAAGAGTTCAATGATCTAGCTGAAGGAGTGCGATATTCAAGCTCCATTAAGGGACTTCTATCGTTCTGTTCAGATGATTGTTGCAAAAACTATCTTGATAAAGATGTAAAATAGTAGAAGTATATAATAGAATCAGTTCACATTTCACATTTATCAAAATTGAGTTCCAACAAGCAAAGTATCAATGGTGGCTGACCACCACCAAATGTAAATCTCACCATAGCAAATAGATCTGATGATATATGTTAGCTCTTACTCTCCAATTTCAATGTCTTGATTGGCATGAACTTCCTGATAATGTCTGTCAGCAGCATCTTTAGTAGGAAACTCTTTAGCACAAATAGAACATCTAAATGATCCGTCTACGTATTCTGACATGCTTCTTACATGTATTATATGATAAGACTAATATAATAATACAAATCTGCAGTTTAAA
>JAFAQB010000330.1 GCA_019246625.1 Nitrososphaeraceae archaeon | reverse complement strand
GAATCAATTGCAACAACAACATCAGCCAAGTATAATAAAAAAGAATGCTACCATTGCTGCTAGTCCTAAAGGTACTGGAATTCCTTGGTTACCATAAGAGATTCTCTTACAAGGTACGATAGTTTGTGATGACTTTCTGTACTCTTCAATTATTGGCATAGGATTATTTTGAAATCTATCAATAGGATTTGCATCTCTAATGCTGCAATTCACAATACAGGATAGCGTTATTATTATTGTAATCCCACTATAGAAAATGATATTGAATAATAATTGAAATAAAGGCAAGAAATGAACTAAATACAGCCAATTTGAATATCTTGTAGCCAATCTCTTTTTCTGAAAGCGGGCCCTCAGCTAGGATTAATCTTAGGAGCGTGGTAGGTGCTTCCTTTTCTTTTGATGCTATTAATTTGAAATCATTCATCAGAACTGTGGGTCGTGATTTAACCTGTCTGTGCTCAACAATTTTCTTGACACTAGAAAGAAATAGAAAAGAATTCATTACCGCGGGCAGCAAGGCAACAGCTCCAATAACTTCAGAATTACCTGCAACTGCAATTGCCCCGTACATTGCCCCTATTAACAAAGTACCTGAATCGCCAGGAAATATTCTACTTGGGAATTTATGATATCTATATAAAGCAATTGTTGTAAAAAGTAAAGGAAGTGCAGAAATAAAAACTTCATTGCTGCCAAAGATGGCTACACTGACTAGAAGCGGAATCATAGTAATTGATATAAATCCGCTAGCCACTCCGTTTAAAACATCTATGGAGTTAACAGTGTTGCCAGAAATTGGAATGATGATCATTATGAGAGGTAAGTATAGTAATGGAATATCCGCTCTGCCAAATATCAGATTGAGATGGCTTCCGTGAGCTCCGAGAACTATCAATGGAATTGCTGCCACTATCAAGGCAACTGGCTTGAACCATCCTGGCATAACTTTTCTATCATCAATAAATCCGACTATGAAGGCGATTGTAGCAGTGAGTAGAATTGCAATAACTTTAATTTTCCATGTCAGCATATAAAGAATAATTTCGGCCGCTGCAATCCCTATTATTAATACTGGTCCTGCCGGTCGTGGAACATTAGGTTTCTCAGGCTTATGATAGTCTTGTACTACTTCGCCTTTTGATATTAGCGAACGAATTATTTTAGGTGTTCCAAATAACGTAACAAAGAATGAGAGGACAGAAACGATGCTTCCATAAATCAAGATATTCACTCCAGAAGACAGGTCTAGCATTTGTTAGTCCGTATATAACAGAGGTTAATATCTCTATAATGTGATTGTGCTTGCAACGGCAAAATGTAAAGTGAATATTCATGTCATTATCCAAACTATGCTCCAGCCGTACTGCATACAATTCTTATCCTTGAATAGGCTGCTGCATAGGCTGTTGCAATGGAGATCAGAAGTAGGCAAGGACGTAAGGATCGTCGAAAGGCTAAATATGATAAATTGCCTGTTATTATTACTGTAGCATTATGCTTTTTAGCCTACGTTAGCTGCTCTTTGAGCCTTTTTGCTACTGTTGGGCCAATTTTTGGAATGGAAGATAGTCTTGATTCTGGTATTTTTGTTAGTTTTCTTATATCTGTCAAGCCAGCATCGTACAAAGCTCGTGCTCTTATTCTGCCAATGCCTTCAAGTGTCACAAGTGATAACAGATCCTCTTTTATGCCGTATTTTATTCGAATCCTAAGATTGTATATTGACGATAGTAAATCTTCACGTTTAACTACTTTAGAAACCTCGTATAATGAATAAGCCAGCCACTCGCTACTCTCAGCTATCCTATGCATATCGCCAGGTTCAGTCCCAAATCTATCACTTAGTACTCTATCGCTAGTTTCATCAATCCATTTATAAAGTGCTATTAAGCTTCTTGAGCACTCTTGTTTATCTATTTGATAGAATAGTTCGCAGCTGTGTTGTTGGAATATCATATTCAATTCCTCAATATCTTTTTTCCGTAAAGATAGTTTTGGATAAAAATCAGGACTATTACTAATCAGATGCAGGAAACCTAAAACATACTTATTATCATTATTTTTGTCAGTTCTCTGCCGCTCAATTGATTGGATTGCTTTTCTAAACTCTACTGCGGTAGCTGGATCAATATAAAGAAGCGATGTTCTTCTTCCAAAATCAGTTGCAATATATCTGTCATTTCTTGACTTGATAAGCTCCTCGCATTCTAAATACCTTAAAGATGTATCGACTTTGAAATCTACTGTCTCTTTTCTGTATTGTTGAGCAAATAATGTGCTTTGAAATAGCTCATGAATTTCGAATTTTTTCATTCCGGGAATAGTTGCGATTGTGCTGAGAAGATGAACTCTGACAGCTCTATCGTTAGTCATTTGAGAGCGTAAAGGTTCAGGGGTACCTAAGATATAATGATCATAGATCTCTTGTGCATTGATGCCGGATTCAGCTACAATGATTGATTCGCCGAAGGTGTCATACTTTGGTCTACCTGCTCTGCCACATAGTTGCTTGTACTCTAACACACTAATGGGTATGTGCCCTCCATGGTCAGCATCATATCTTAAAATACTAGATAGAATAACACGTCTTGCGGGAAGGTTAACTCCTGCAGCTAGAGTTGGAGTGGCAATCAATATTTTGATTATGCCGCTTTTAAATGACTCCTCAACAATTTCCCTGCTTGCTTGTCCTAATCCAGCATGGTGAAATCCTACACCTCTTGCTATGACTTTAGAGAGAGTTCTTGTAAGTTCTGTATCATCACCATTTTTAATTATTCGTGACGATGCCTCCGCGGCCATTGCTTTGGCATTTCTACCAAGTCGTTTAGAGATGCCTTCAGCTGCCCTAATAGCAAGCGAAGAGGTTCTTTTGCGTGTTTCAGCAAAAATTATTGCCTGTCCACTGTTCTTAACAGAGTCGATCGCAATATCTATTGCAGAAGTAGAAGAAGTAGAAGAAGTAGAAGAAGAGGTTTCAACCTTGAATCTACTGCCATTATTCATAGAAACTATGCCATGTTCATATACTCCTTCTACCAGCTTGGTTGGTCTCCAATTGTTTTGGATTAATTCGCACCCTAGCCACATTGCAATATCTTCTGAGTTTGCAACTGTTGCACTTAATGCTAAAAGTTGTGATCGTGGATATATTTTTCGTATCTTGGTTAGTATCATTTCAAGAGTAGGACCACGCTCCCTATCACCAAGTAAATGAACCTCGTCGATTACGAAAAGCCCGACATCAGAAATCCATTCGGCACCATGTCGTATAACAGAATCCATTTTTTCATTCGTTAGAATTATAACGTCTGCATCTGCTAGTTCAATTCCTGATGAATCATAATCACTAGTAGCAATCTTGATTCGAATTTTCTTATCAATAGTATTAATGTTTTCAAGAACTCGAAGATAGTGATATTTTTCTGTAGCTATTGCTCTTAAGGGTGTAAGATACACTACTTTTAGACCTTTTTCAATCGCCTTTATTGCAGCAATTACTGCAATCAGAGTCTTACCACTAGCTGTGGGCGTTGTGATAAGCAAATTTTTGCCTTCCAAAAGCCCTTTTGAAAGAGCCAATTGTTGCGGTGGATAAAGTGAGGAATGACCTAGTGAATTAAGGATGATCTTTAACTTGGGATCTGATGCGGTTCTAGTCAAGACTTAATAAAAAGGGATTTGTATGTATGCTTATTAATTTTATTCTCCAATACCATTTCCCCAGAAAATATTAAACTCAGCATTAGAATTTGAGGTCAATGGATATAATCTACCAGATCAATAAACCACTATGCTAATAACTACAATAACAATAATAATCTCTTAATTTTACAGACATAACTATGCCACAGTTAGTAATTGAATAGGTAACATGTTTTAACAATACGACTACAGGTATGAGTTGTCCTGCACTAGCATCAAATTAACATCTTCTTCACAACCTCTTAACATGAGATGAGTGAAATGTGAACAAATTGGTGAACCGCTTTGAAACCTACAATACAACTCAATATGTTTAATTGCTCATCTAAAGGTAGGTCAATTTGAGGATAAGGATTTCAAGATTAGTTTTGTGGGGGCTGTATCTCTCTTATGCTAAGATCTCTAAAATTCATTGCAACATTGTCTGCTCGGAATGTTGCTATTGGCCCAGCATTTGTTATTATGTAATCCTTAGGTCTTCCACAATCAACACTATAAAATACTTTATCTGAACTTTTGGCATACCATCCTCCGTTGTCAACAACATCACTTACTTTTTTCCAGTTGTTGTCATTCTTATCGTCTAAATATGACTCCATTTTTACTGCTTTATTATTATTTATGTTGTACATTACAACCTTCCAGCCAATCCATCTTTCAAGAATTGGGTTAGTAGTGGCTTTTCCTGTACCTCTTGCATCTGTGTAGCCACCTGTGTGCCATATTTCTTTTTTCCATGCCACCGTACCGTCGACATATATTCCTCCATTTAAGGCCGTACCTTCGCAAGGAACATCACTGTTGTGTCTACCGCCTCTTGCACGCCAATCAATACCAGAAGTGCTATCGCTTTCCTCATTATTACTGCCAAAAAAGCTCCTCATTGTTCTTGTTGAATCTATTTTTACATATCCTGTCATCTCTACATTCTTCCATGGTTCGCCTCCTGGAGGAGTAACTACGCTTAATCGTATGGAGGGATTAGCAATAAACCATGAACCATCACCACTTCTTGTTATTGGGATATTGGACACTATAGTGAAAATAGGGTCTTCTTTTGGATTATCCATATTGATGTGCCATTCTCTTCCACCTTGCTTGGTAGGATAGATTTCTTTTATTTTAAATTTATTAATTGCAAGCTGCGGCTTGGGAATTAGAATATCGTTAATTGCATAGTATAACAATATGACAACGGCAAGACCAACAATCATAACACAAATTGTGAGCAACAATCGTTTTTTGTGCAGATCTTATCTTCGAGACTAGACCACTATAATCTTTTACTCAGGTACAGGTAGATATGCTATGGTTTTTGTGGCTGATGCCTTTTGATAAACTTCATAGGTAAAAAACCAATATTGTATATAAAGTATAATAAATTAAGAACAACAGACAAGAGACAATTACGGGAGAAGTTATTATTATTATAGACCTACCAGACAGAAGCTGATTTGGGTTTGGGACAATATACACAACTCTCTTGTAGTATTATTTCTAAATAACTGGT
>JAFAQB010000329.1 GCA_019246625.1 Nitrososphaeraceae archaeon | reverse complement strand
CTTACAGACGGAAGATCTTTTCGATATAATGAAACCACTATCCCTGGCTGCGGGGTGAACATTGCAGCTAAGTAGTAAAACATAATACCAGTAACTGCCCCTAGAACAAGGATCACTAAAAGCGCAACTTTTCCAACTGAAGCCATGTTATGTTACATTTTAACTTGTCAATCCCATATTAATTTCTTTTAGTATCGCAACTTTTATTTTGACGAATCTTCCAAGGTAACTAGTGAGCAGAATCAAGGGTTTAAAATGTGTCCTTTGTGAAAATGGCATTATTAATTTCAGATATAAGGCAATGTTTCAATGGAATATTCCTGGTGATTTGTGTGGAAAATGCTATGGAAAAAAATTGGCAGAATACTACCTTTCTTCTCAGCATCAAACCACCATAAAAAACAATTAACTGTCTTATGTAATCGAAAGTTTCTCTACCTGATTAAATGGAATATGGACATCTAAACTGTTCTTGTAAAACTCGTATTTACTGTATAAAAGTAGAAAAATTGATACTAGCGATATGATTTCTGTTTTCTGCGCCTGGCTCCAGGTCCACCAAATTTCTTCGATTCGATCTGTCTAGGATCACCTGCTAGAAGGTGTCTGTCAAAGTCAGAGATTTTTTCTCGAACTTCTTCACGCATAGTCTTTGATAATGGATGATCCCTTGGATCTCTCCCTCCTTTTCCTTCACCTGTTAGAGCCCTAGAAATTGCAACTGCGCTAGCAAATGCCTGTCCCATAACTCCCCCGCCCTCTACTTGGACATTGATATCTACCCTGTTTCTTAATTCTCCTACTACGGTAAGTGGTATCAATATCAATTCCTTGACTGCTTCTGGTTTTAATACTTCTACTGGGATATTATTTATCCTTACCTTGCCGTTCCCTTTGGAAATTGTTGCTACAGCTCGGCATCTTTTTCTTTGACCTGGATAAAGATCGACTTTATTCATACATTTTTTACCCTTTCCATCCAATTTGTTTTGCTATATCACCGAGTGTAATGTAGTATGATGCAGGCTTTGTAATCTTAGAATAATCAAAAGATTCTGCCTTAGTATTCTTTAGATCATCCGGAGTGCCTATATATACTCTTAATCGTTTAAAAGCTTCTATACCGCTTGTCTTCCTTTTTGGTAACATTCCTCTGACTATCTTAGTTAGTATTGTATCTGGTCTTCTAGGATGAAATGGACCGTGAATAGGGTTTGTGACTGAGTTGATTTCAAGATGCTCTTTGTAAAGTGCTATTGTCTTGTATCTGTTTCCAGATAGCATAGATTTCTCGGAATTTACAATAGTAACCCTGTTTCCCTGGAGTAATAGTTTTGAAATTTGCGAACACATCCGACCAACAATACAATTTGTTGCGTCAACTAATACTGGTTGTTTTTGTGATTTCAATTCCTGTTTAACCAATTATATGCACACCCTTACCATCAGGATGGCTCTCTATTAAGTCATCAAGTGTAATAATCCTTCCACCCGAGCCCATTATTTTCTTTGTAGCTACTTCAGAAATTGAAAAAGCACAAACTGTCAATCTGTGTCCAATAGCTCCGGCACCTAACAGCTTACCTGGAACAATAATTACTTCGTCATTTTTAGTAACGTTTTCCAATTTACTTACATTAACCTCTCTTCTATTAGATCTAGGAGCTAAAAGCTCATCTTCCAAAGAACGCCATATTGGAGCCTTACTCCTTTTAAAAGCTCTGCGGACTGTCCAAATTGCGTTATCCAATAAAACATTAGTAAACAAATCGATCTATTTTGTCTGTTATTCCAAATCCCCAAATAAACGTACCTACACATTCGTTGGTATTTTAAGCGATTGAACAGTATGATTAAAATTCTTTGTTTTTGAATTTATTTTTTCAATAGCTGCCATTACTACTTCTTCAGCTGTTAGTGCGCCATTTGTTTCAATAACGAGAATGGATTCATTTTCATCCTTTCCGTCTTTAACAATGGCTGCCGAGGTGGGTTGCCATTTTGCGTGATCCTTTCCAACACCAAACCTTGCATAAGCTTCAAATTTTAGCTTCTGACTTGGAGCAAGAACAATAATTGGAATGTCTTTATTAACCGGCTTTACAAATTCGTCTTCAGACAAAATCTCTCCAGAAGTCACAACTTTAGTTTTTTCTGTTGCCTCAGAATCTAATACGAGTAATACCCTACATTTTGAGCATCCTAAGGTACTTTTACAATCGCAATCACGTGGCATTACAAATCTATCAAGATCTGTTCTTAAAGGGATGAGTCCTAGTCTGTGAGCAATTGCTTCATCATGCATGACAGACGAATTCTCTAATATAACAACATCATCTATAGCTAAAGTTGGAATTTCACTTATCGACAGCCGTCTAATAGCATTAACATATTGCCTAGGGACATTGCCAAATCGAATAATAATTCTTTCATCTTCTCTTTGAAGAATATCAATGGAAGGAGAAGTCAACGTTAATTCGTAGAACATCTGCCTATTGCACCTTAAAAATCTACCGAAAATCGTAAAACTTTCATTTTAGTGCTCTAAGAAATATTTCATATTTATATTAACCTATTGTAATAGATTATCATAATATGTTTTATGTTTTATATCTTAATGAGTGTACAAGATTAATTATGTATAGTATATATAAATACATATTATTTTAATATGTATAATTTTATAATATATCATAATTAAATTCTAGTAACTTATAATATTTTTTATATTTCCTCCCGAAGAAAGTTTGATAATGTTTCAACCATCAAGAGGAATTCTTATTTTGGGCCTGGCTGTTCTCTTGACAGTCTTGCTTTCGTTTAGTTTCTTATCTAATGCACTTGCCGCTGGCCCTAATAATTATACAAAAGACGATCCTGCTGCTAAATGGAGTTGCTTTAAGAAAGATAGTAAGGGAAATCTCTTAGTCAATAAAACCACTGGCTATCTCACGCCATGTCCAATAGATACAGGTGATAACGCATGGATGTTGACATCTGCAGCACTTGTACTAATGATGACTCCCGGGGGTTTGGCAATTTTTTACAGCGGTCTTTCAAGACAAAAGAATGCAGTAAACACACTCCACATGGTTTTCATAACTACAGGGATAATTGGTATACAATGGGTATTATGGGGATACAGTCTTGCATTTGGACCAGATGCCACTGGCAATGGGTTTATAGGTACATTTGACTGGGTTGGTCTAAGAGGTGTGCTTCATGACGTACCATCTGATGTGTATGGAGGATTAGGTGGTCCTACAATTCCTCATATGACATATATGGCATTTCAAATGATGTTCGCCATTATCACACCTGCCCTGATTGTCGCTGCATTAGCAGAGAGAATGAAATTTAGCGCATTTGTTATTTTTATTGTGTTGTGGGCAACATTTGTCTACGACTTCTGCGCTCACTGGACATGGTCACTTGGATCTGGCGGAACACATGTTGGGTGGACTGGTGCACTTCCATCTCTTGACTTTGCAGGTGGAACTGTAATCCATATCACGTCAGGTTGGTCAGGACTGGTTATAGCTTTAATGATTGGACGCAGGCTTGGATATGGAAAGGTACCAATGGAACCGCACAATATATCGCTTATAGTTCTTGGAGCAGCATTGCTTTGGGTAGGGTGGTTTGGTTTCAATGCTGGCTCTGCAGGTGCAGCTCGATCAAATGCAACAAGCGCGTTTGTTGCAACCCAGGTTGCAACAGCAATGGCAGCAGTAACTTGGGCATTGATCTCATGGGCACATACAGGACGAGCTTCTACAATAGGTGCAGCATCTGGTGCAGTGGCTGGTTTAGTAGCCATTACTCCAGCATCAGGATTCGTATCTCCAATGTCTTCGATTATCATTGGTATTGCTGCTTCCGTCTTTTGCTATGGTGCGGTGATGTTTAAGAGTAGACGCAAATGGGACGATGCACTTGATACATGGGGAGTACATGGTGTAGGAGGTCTGGTAGGTGCACTATTGACCGGAACATTTGCCCAAAAATACTATACTCCTTCAGCAAATGGACTTGCATTTGGAAACCCACAGCAATTTGTGAATAATGCAATAGGAGCATTTGCTTCCCTAGCATGGGCAATGGGTATCACAGCAGTAATAATCAAGGTCATGGATATGGTATGGCCGCAGGGAATAAGAGTTACTCCAAAAGAAGAGGAAATTGGGCTTGATTTGACTCAGCATGGAGAAAGAGCATACGTCACTGAGTAGAAAAAATTTCCTCTTTTTTGTTTTTATTTACTGAACCTATATATTTTACATCAATCATAGTGAAATATTTTAGATATCAGGGCTTTGACATTATAAATTAATGCACCCGTACTTGTATAAAGCCAGCCCATTTTGACAAGTATATTTCCTATGTTTATATCCGTATGACTACGAAACCATACTTGAACATATTTTAAACAATCACGAGGAGCATGCCTTATTGTTTGAATGGTTTTTGGTTTACATCTTGTATTATTATTCTTATCTTTTGTAGTCCCAATACATACATACATTATTTTGTATAATTTAATTTTTGGATTTTTTAGTCGGGTTGTAAGGCAATTGCTGTGATTGTATTAGAAATGTATTAGAAAAATCGATGTTAACCAATTGTTAACATATCCACATAGTGATTACGTAGAGGCTTTAGAATCAATTAATATTGGTACAGAGAATCTTTGGTAATTCAATTTAATTGAGATATCTCATAGACTCCCTATCCTTGAAAGTAGGGCTCAGATAGAGCGCTGCCCATCAATTCATTTGGTGCTAACGTGGTGGCATTTACTTTGCTAAATGAACAGAGCTATCCGTATGTTGTTGAGCAATAAATAGCAATAATTATCTGGCCTTTCCTCATGGCTCAAATGTAATTATCATGTATGGTTGATTGTTACAATTTAAATTTATATTTAAGCATATTCTGTATGGAATTAACCAATATTTTGAGTAATTTGTATCTCTTTTTTGTTCAAAGCGCCGCCTTTCTTAACCTATACGAAGTTTGATCAACAGTTTGCTTAAAGCTACCTGTGATATGTCGCACCTTGATTCTCTTTGGGGTTTATCGAATCTCGAACAGCATTTGTCATTATTTATATGCTATTTGTATTTAACGAATCCAAGCATATGAACTTAAACAGGGCAGTAAAAAGATAACTTTGTCGATTATTTGTAAAATACGTGACTGATCAAGTTTTCATGTTTACTGTGACTACTGGTGTTCATAATGTTTGCCGCGCTGTTGTTCGTAACAATGACCAGATATGTTAATAAATTACCATGGTTTTAGTTATACTTACTTATGTTGAAGAAAGATTAATGTCTGCAGTAGTGTAATGCTAGTATATTGGAACCAAGACTTCCTTCAACAAATAATGATGATTACCATAAAAGATATAGATGGTACACGATTACCCAACAATGGTTTCAAAAAAATAGATCTACAATAATAACATTGAGCATTATCAGTATTATACTTCTGTTTTTTCTTCACCTTTTTACTATCACAATCCAAATCTCACTAAATTCAATTCCTATAAGGATCATTCAGATTGTCACTATCATACTAATCTCTTTCATATCTCTTTCAGTAATCTGGAGGGGCTTAATACCTATAGTTATATGTAGTCTTGGTATTGTTTTGGTATATGGTGGCATTGTTATCCCATCTTATGCACTGACTCTACCTGCCGAAGGCTACTTCAAGGGAATAAGAGTATTAATTGATCAACAAATTATCTCAATGGCTACTGAAGGTTACTTCTTTCTCGGGATTGCAATGGTTGTCCTAAGCATGATAATTGCATACAAGCCTACGCTACTTTATGTCAAAAACAGGCCTAAACCTTCGCATTCGTTATGGGCCGACTATCAAGAATGGTACGATAACGTGCAGCTTACTGGCGGTTATACTGAACCCAATGTGCCTCTCAAGACCTTAATGAACGAACAAGAGAAATACCTTTTATGGCGCTATGAATATATCTTAACCAGAATCTATAATACACCTTATCTTGTTAAGCCAGATGGCTTCGTTCCAAAAAGCTCTATTGTTTTAAGAGATAATGAAAGTGGTAGAATGATTGGTGTAGCAAGATATAGTGGGTATTTTATATAATATTCTTAGCTTACAAGCGAATATAACAATTAGCAAACAGAAGTATAATATCCAATAAGCGTAAAATTTCTAAATATTCCTGAAGCTGCTATATCATGATTTAATCACTGTAACTGCAAATGCAAATGATTAAGAGCAACTAAATATAAATATTCAAAGACAGATTAACTCTAGCTTAAATGGATGATAGAGTTTGGAAATGCTTTAGATGTGAATTATATTTTGAATCATCTGAAACTGCTAACCTTCATGAATCATTAACTCACCATAAATTAAGAAAAGTTCTGAAATTTAAGCAATAACATGCATATATATTGTATATGAGATCTATTCTACAGTCTAATGGCGGATACTAAATTTACTATTGTTCGTCTAAATCTAGATAACAATAAGTTTGAAATTTTAGTGAAACCCGACCCAGCCTTAGAATACAAACTTGGCAAAAGAACAGATTTATCAAACGTATTAATTTCTGAGGAAATTTATTCCGATGCTAATAAAGGTTCAAGGGCAGCTAGTGAAAAATTAGTAAAATATTTCAAGACAACAGACTCGACAGAAGTCGCCAAACAAATCCTTTCTCGGGGTGAACTTAATTTGACTACTGACCAACGTAGAAAAATGGTGGAGGAAAAGAAAAAACAAATCATTCAATATATTAATAAAAGTTTTATAGATCCCAAAACGCATATCCCACATCCGCCTTTGCGAATTGAAAGTGCAATAAACGAAGCAAGAGTTGTTATCGACCCTTTCAAAAGACCCGAAGATCAAGTCAAGGTCATAATTGATTCACTTAGAAAGATTTTACCTCTAAAATCAGAGACCTTAAGATTAACCATAACTGTTCCGCCACAATTTTCTGCGCAATCCTATAATATATTGAAGACGACTGGTAATTTTAATGGTGAACAATGGCTTGCAGATGGTTCTCTAAGAGTTACGTTAGAAATAAATGCTGGGATGAAAGGCGCCTTGCTTGATAGGATAGGATCTGCAACAAAAGGTTCGGCACATGTAATAGAGGGATAAAAGATTGCCTTTTGTGACTATGTCAAATCAGCACTATACGGCTGCTGTTGCTAATAGAGATAACAAAGAATTCTGGCTCACATTATGAATCAAACATTGAATTAAGTTTCCTAATATACAATAATACAAGGTCTGCTCCAAGGATACTTTCTTTTTAACACTTAAAATATAAGGCTGATCTTACTCACCAAACAGTAGAGAAAAGATGAAAAGAAGTATTTTGTATAATAAGACTTTTGCATTAGAGGTGAATTGTTAATAATATGCAAGAAATTAAAAGAAAGTATGTAGTTCCTGGTGATAAGGTTATTGAGGGGAATTTTAGACCTCTAATGAATGTAATTAAAGCAGGCAATTCTATTATTGCCACGAGAATTGGAATTGCAGAGACTGGAAGAGACGGTGTCAAAGTTATACCACTGTCAGGCGTTTATATTCCTCGAGTAAGCGATATTGTAATAGGAAAGATTATCGATCATTCTTCGCTGTCTTGGGAAGTAGATGTTAACTCTTGCTTCTCTGCCCATTTACCTGCACAAGATGTATTTGGAAGAGATTTTTCTCCAGCTAGAGATGACATGGGTAAGCAATTAGCAATAGGGGATTTAATTGCTGCAAGAATTATCGCGTTTGATAGGACCAGAGATCCAATGCTAACAATTCAGGACAAAGATTTAGGTAAGATACCGCATGGTGAATTGTTAAAAATTTCTGCAACTCGAGTTCCGAGACTTATTGGAAAGCGTGGTTCTATGATACAAACAATTGAGCAGGCAACGCAAACAAGAATTCTAATTGGTCAAAATGGAATTGTTGTTGCTATGGGAAGAAATTTAGATGGAATAAAGCTAGCAACAAGAGCAATTAGGATGGTTGAAGAAGAAGCCCATACAGCGAATCTAACACAAAGGGTTAAAGCTTTGTTGAACGTACCAGATTCTCCACAAACTGAAGGAAGCACCATTATCCAAAGACCGAATAACCAAAAGGATGAGATTCAATCTACCATAGAAGAAGTAGAAGAAGAGATAGAAGGCGAAAAAATATGAGCCAAGCAAAGAACCTCATTAATGGAAGTGGAAGACGAACTGATGGTCGGACTGCAGATGAGCTAAGACAAATCAAGATAACTGTAGGAGTGGTAAAAAATGCTGACGGCTCCGCATTTATAGAGTTTGGTAGAAACAAAATTGTTGCAGCTGTCTATGGTCCTAGAGAAGTCCATCCAAAACATATGGCACTTCCAGATCGATGCATTTTAAGATGTAGATATCATATGTCTCCATTCTCTACCGATACACGTAAGAACCCTGCTCCTTCAAGAAGAGAAGTTGAAATTTCAAAAGTGATGAGAGAATCACTAGAACCTGCTTTAATATTAGAAGATTATCCACGTGCTGCAATAGACCTATTTGTCGAGGTATTGCAAGCAGATGGTGGTTCAAGATGTGCTGGCATTACAGCTGCATCTGTAGCGTTAGCTGATGCTGGAATCAATATGCGTGACATTGTATCAGCATGCGCCGCAGGTAAAATAGATAATAAAATTGTTCTCGACATTAATGATACAGAAGACAAGGAGGGCGGAGCAGATATGCCAGTTGCCTACATGCCGCATCTTGAACAAGTAACATTATTACAACTTGATGGCATATTAACTCCAGAACAGTTCAACGAATGCCTAGACAAGGCAATAGGTGGTTGCAATATGGTTTATGAAATTCAAAGACAGGCATTAATGCAAAAGTACTTTGGTAACGAAACCGAGTTGAAGGAAGAACAATGAGCTCATCAAAACGTTCAACAATAATAGTCGAACATTTGCGCAAACAGCAAATGTGGGATGCAATTTCAAAGGGAAAGAGGCTTGACGGAAGAAATCTAAATGAGACAAGACTGATTGAAATTGAACAAGATATTATAAAGAAAGCAAACGGCTCTGCAAAAGTAAAATTAGGGAATTCAGAAGTTGTTGCTGGGGTAAAGGTCGAGACAGGCGAGCCATTTGAAGGACTCGAAAACAAGGGCGCATTAATATTGTCTGCTGAAGTATTGCCCACTGCATCGCCCTATATTGAACCTGGTCCTCCAGATGAAGAAACAGTAGAATTAGCAAGAGTAGTAGACAGGGGCATTAGAGAATCGAGTATGATAGACCTTGATAAATTAGTTTTAGTTCCAGGAAAGATCGTCTATACAATATTTGTCGATTGTAGCATCATCAATACAGATGGTAACCTGTTCGATGCGACATCATATGCTGTAGTTTCAGCATTAATTAGTAGCAAACTTCCCATTTTTGAAATACAAGATGGAAGGGTAGTTGATACTGGAAACAGTCAAGACCCGCCAATCACTACTATACCAATCTCGATTACAACGGTAAGGATTGGCGATGTAGTGATTTTAGATCCTACAGCTGAAGAAGAGGCATGTATGGATGCCAGAATTACCATAGCCACAAATTCAAACGGGCATTATACTGCGATACAGAAGGGATCAACGGGTGCTTTTACTATTGAACAAATAAAAAAAGCGGCTGAGATAGCAAGGATTAAAGGAGAGGAAATACGAACCAAATTAAAGGAGTTGCCTAAGACTGGTTAGTAGAAAGAAACAGGGTCCTAGAGGACTCAAAGGTTTAGGTGTTAAATTTGGAGCTACTGTACGCAAGAGGTATGGGATGGTATACCGCACACTAAAACAAAAGCGACGTTGCCCGTTATGCGGTTCTCTGCGATTTGATAGAATCGCTTCAGGTATATGGTATTGCCCAAAATGCAAATACAAAGTTGCAGCTGGGGCTTATGATATCAATATCGAAAAACTACAGAGCTAGAATACAAATTTCCTTTAAAGCACGAGCCCATAAATCCACCCTCATCGCGAAATCTATTTATTCTGCATTAAATCCTGACACAAAGGTTTCTTCTGATTCAGAAGCTACAAGAATTTCTGTTCATGTCAATAATTTATTTATAGAGATTGAGGCTGACAATATAGCAAGTTTACGTGCGATGATCAATTCATATTTACGATTGATCAATGTTTCCTACAAATGTATAGCAAGTTAACGGTATGATTTTATGCTGGTGGCTTATATGGGACATTGTATTAATATGAGTGAGCAAGAACTTCCACCATGGCTTAGAGAGCAAGTAGCACGGTTACAACAGCTCCAACAGAATTTACAAGCGATCATGATGCAAAAACAACAAGTAGAGCTAGAAGTTGTTGAAACTGATAGGGCTCTAGAAGAGATAAAGAAGACAGGGACTGAAGAGACAGTATATAAAAGTGCTGGTCCATTATTGATTAAATCGAAGAGAGAAGATGTTATAAAGGAACTTGAAGAAAAGAAAGAACTGTCAAATACTAGAGTAATGGTTCTTTCAAAACAAGAAACAAGAGTAAAAGATAACCTAAAGGAGGTTGAAAATAAAATTAACCAAATGATTAGAGGAGCACAAGGTGCTTCTACTAGTTCTGTACAAAGACCCAAAAACGGGTAATTGGTAACAAGACATGTTTGGCAAGATACGCTCCTCTTTGGATACAGGGGAGTTTTATACAAAGCCAACTACAACATATTATTTTATTAAACGAGTGAAAGCAAAGTTCATGATGTATAGTGGATTATTATTGCTAATTTACTATTTTATTTACCGCACATTAGCTCTTTATTTTCTATTGGCTTTCTAATAAAGCAATCTGCATCTAATGTGTCAAGTGTATCTGTACAGGAACCAAAATGCATTCATCCAGTAATTAGAAACATGTTTTAAAATAACAATAAGCCTAACAATAACGCCCCCACCAACAGAGAGGAAGAAGAATACGAAAGACAAGACAATGGAGACTTAAGTGGGATCTCAAGTGAGCATCGTTGTCCAATAGATAAGAAGAAGAAAGAACAGAAGAAGACAAGTCAATAACACAATGCAGAGAAAAAAGAGATACAGATAAACCAACTGAAGACGAAGAGAGATTCCTTGCAGAAAATCTCCCAAACAATCATCCAAACAATCATCAAATAGCACAAAATAAACAAACAAAGAATGGTTCTGAACCAAATATTCCTCAAGCTCACAAGGCGCTAGAGATAGCCAAACAAAACTGTCGAGAGTTATTTGTGGACCAATATGGAACACCACATGCTGCAGTTGGTGTCAATGGGTATCTAAAGGCATTACCTTTGGCATGGTAGCAGCTGTGAAAGTATAATTTAAGTAATTCTCTTGTCAATATAAAATATATATTGTCTACTCATGGTGTGGCTAATTCAGTTTCTGCTCACGAGAGGGGAACAAAACTTCTCGAAACATCAACACTAAACAAAGGTACAGCCTTTACAGATGCTGAACGTGCTGCCTTTGGTCTTGAGGGTCTTCTGCCACCTTCAGTTGAGAATATAGACCAGCAGGAGCGACGTATCCTCCAGCAATTGGGTCAAAAGCCAACTGACCTTGAACGTTACATTTTCCTGATCCAGCTCTTTGATTCAAACCAGACTCTTTTTTACCATGTGGTGATGTCTGATCCTGCATATTTCCTGCCAATACTTTACGATCCAACTGTCGGTGAGGCTTGCCTAAAGTTTGGACACATATACCGTCGGCCGCATGGAATGTACATATCGATGAATCAAAAAGGACGTGTCCATGAGATCCTCAAGAACTGGCCTGAGAAGGATGTGCGTGTTATTTGTGCGACTTCTGGAGGTCGTATTCTCGGGCTAGGTGATCTTGGTGCGAACGGTATGGGCATACCTATTGGAAAGCTACAACTGTATACTGCCTGCGCAGGTGTCCCACCACAAGGACTTTTACCACTCCTGCTTGATTTTGGCACGAACAATCGCGAATTGCTAAACGATCCTCTGTATCTAGGGTTACGCCAAACTCGTCCCAATATACAAGAAACAGAGCCATTTGTAGATGAGTTTGTGCAGGCAGTCCAAGAATCCTTTCCAAACTGCTGTATCCATTTTGAGGACTGGAAAGGTACAGAAGCTCTTCACTACCTATCCCGCTATCGAGACAAAGTATGCTGCTTTAATGATGATATTCAAGGCACTGGCAGCGTAACGGTTGCTGGACTGGAGAACGCTATGCGTATAACTGGCGAGAGTCTTAAAGATCAGCGTGTTCTTTTCTTAGGTGCTGGGTCGGCTGGTATTGGCATTGCTGATATGATCCGATCGGCAATGAAGCTCGAAGGTCTATCTGACGACCAAGCTAGAAGCCGCATATGGATGTTTGATGTGAACGGCTTACTTGAGAATACGCGTAAAGACCTAATACATGAACAGAAAGTATACTCTCATAATCACACTCCAACTGACGATCTGGTCGCGGCAGTTGACTCAATCAAGCCCAGTATTCTGATTGGTGTAAGTACTATAGGTAAGGCGTTTACCCAAGCTGTGGTCGAGACCATGTCTAGATTGAATGAGCGACCAATTATATTCGCTCTGTCGAATCCAACAGAACATGCTGAATGCACACCGGAAGAAGCATATAGATGGTCTGGTGGCAAGGCTGTTTACGCAGCAGGTGTGCAATTTCCTCCAGTATATTATAATAGTGATACTTTTCTTCCCGGACAGGCAAACAACTTCTACGTGTATCCTGCAGTTGGACTCGCGATTTATGCTACTTGCCCAAAGTTTGTAACTGATGAAATGTTCATTGAAGCTGCAAAGGCGACTGCTGATCAAGTGACTGACAAGCAGCTTAAGATGGGCATGTTATTCCCACCTCAAAGCAACGTTTTGGATACTGAGGTGCATACTGCCGAACGTGTAGTCGAGCTTGTTTTTGAACACAGTCTAGCACGAGTAAATTCACAGCCAAAGGACATCAGTGCTTGGCTCAGAGCAATGCTCTATAAACCAGAGTACACAGCTTTCATACACTAGTAGAAGGAATGAGATACTGATTCTAATGGTCACTAACAATACGCAGCCAAAAGATACAGAACTAGAGCCATCAGGCAGATCTTCCGGTCGCAGCAATAAAAGAAAAATGAAGCTATGTTGTTGGTAGATGCAAAAACTTCCCTAATATGGAATCTTATGAATGAATGGCAAAAGCAGGATGAATTTCATTCCAAGGAGCATGAGGTTTAGGCATACCCCTATCCATATCCGTGACCCATCTACCGCTAACAGATAATTTAGCACCCTGAGAAGGCATCCCTGAAAATTCACTGCGTACGCCTTTACAGTAATCTCCCCATTGCGTTATGTAACTTGTACTGGGTTGTTTATGACATATGACTTCTACTATTATATTATGACAAGGGTTTGGTAAATCATGTGAAGGTGTACATGTGGGGTCTGCCGAATTTGAATATTTTTCATATTGTTTTTCTAGTGTTAGAGTAAAATGAAGATCGCCATCATCCTCCTCTCCTGTTCCTCTTCCTACTTTGCTGTAAACTGAGAATCCTGTTGTAGAATATCAGAATACTCTAAGGTATAATGTAGCCTCTCTGTAACAAATTTGGGTTTTCAATAGTAAAGAGATCAAAGAGTACACCTTTCAATCCTATAATAATAGTTCTATCCAAACTAGGTCTTGGACTATGTGGGTATGTTAACAATTGGTTAACATCGATTTTTCTAATACATTTCTAATACAATCACAGCAATTCCTTACAACCCGACTAAAAATCCAAAAATTAAATTACACAAATAATGTATGTATGTATTGCGACTACAAAAGATAAGAGTAATAATACAAGATGAAAACCAAAAACCATTCAAACAATAAGGCATGCTCCTCGTGATTGTTTAAAATATGTTCAAGTATGGTTTCGTAGTAGTTCTTATCAAGCTCATCTGTTAGCATTAAAATATGCTTATTATCAACTCACTTTTCCTCAGCACGAGTAGGAAATGAGTCGATTGTTTTATCCAGTTGTTGTAAACTATCGACACTATTGTCTTTTGCTCATATTTATGAGTCAATCTAACTACAATGCATTGTGATTTTTTATTTATTTACTGTAAATGATGTAACAATCAGCTCATTTTGCAAGGTTTCGCCAAGATCAAGTGCTATAGTATCTTTACCTGAGGCATCACACTCCTTTGGAGGATAAGAAGGAGTACTGTACTCTTCATCCTTTGGAAGATCTATATCTTCACCAGACGTATCATCATTCATTATCAGCTATTAATCTCCAACAAAGACAGGGTTTGACCACCGCCGGAAATATTCGTTGAATGACGCCACCATAGCGACTACAACAGAAGTAGAAGAAGAGGAGTCAATATGGGATACGAAGTAATGAAACCCTGGTATGTTTTTGTCTTTGTTTGTTATTGTTACAACCACAAGACTTATGGCGTACTTCTATCCTCTCTCTTTTCTTCAGTAGGAGAATAGAGAATTGTGCTGGTCTCCCGCAATAGCCAATTCTGGCGACTATGCTCATACTGATTTGTGTGGATAGGCTGGTTTACCAGTTTTAGACCTGTCAAGAGGGTGTTAGTGCTCACTATATACATACATATGCAGCCTATGATAGCAAGTTATTTTACTTCTTATTTTTTCTTAATAGTATTTCCATTTCTTCTTGTTGTTCTGGTGTTGCATATACTGTTTCTAATTCGGTGACTTTGGGTATTTTTCGTTCTTCCGGTAATGATAGCATGAATTCCAGAGTATCTTTAGAGACATCTGGGTCTTCGAGTAATCTTCTTTTTGCTTCTTCTCGTTCATTCATAACTTCTTTTTCTCCATATTTTGCTATTTTGATGGCTAAAGAAGCCTCCACAAGTTATAGATATAAACTTCATCTATCTGTTATTTAATCTTCACACATCATTTGATAATAATATTAAACATAGAGAACAAATGGATAAGGGTAAATTCACAGCAGGACTGAGGAGCGATGGTGTCTAGTCCGTCTAATAATACCAATAATAACAGAGAAGATGTACTAAAAACTATTTTTCAAAAACAAAAAGAGTTGCATCAGACTATCATGACGTATTCGCAACCTTTTGACTCACAATATTCAAAGAGATTTCTTTTTCTATCAAAGGAGGAAAGACTATCTGTGCTCTGTACTGCTATAATCCATGAAGCAGTGGAATTGCAAAGATTAACAAATTGGAAATGGTGGAAGAAGGCAGTAGAGTTTAATGAGCAACAAGCAAAGGAGGAACTGATCGACCTATGGCATTTCATAGTTGATGCATCAATAGAGCTTAAAATGACACCTCAAGATATATTGGATGAATATACAAAGAAGAACCAAATAAACAAAGACAGACAAAAGAATGACTACTAATCGCAATTGTTACTTTGTCTTGTGGTCTTTGACTCATTTTTCTACGCCTAATTAACAAGTTTAGTTCCAATCTATACGCTCTAAAACGTATTAAAATTAAAGTTAAACATTTAAACATTATATAAATTCTTATAGAATAATATCGTTATAACAAGATTTGTCAGTTTATGTGCATTGTAGACAATAGATCTGAATGAACTTTCCCTGTTCTATATTTTCACAATTCTTGATGTCGGACTGAAATGTGGTTACTCTTTCGACTAAGAGCCTAACCATATGTGAACAGTTTACCCAAATCCAAGCTAGACGATAATATATCTATGTTTGTAGGAATGGATCTACACAAAAACTATCTGCAAATAGCCGTGATGAATGAAAAGGAAAGGTATTAGAAAATTCAAAGATAGACAACAATCTTAAGCAGGTGGGAGAATTTTTTGATAATCTCAATAATGAAAAGACCCGTATAGTGATGGAATCTTCACGTGTGTGGTATAATATATACAACTATCTATCAGAAAAAAAGCATCTTAATGTGGTATTATCTAATCCTATCAAGACAAGGGCTATTGCATCTGCAAAGATAAAGACAGATAAACTGGATGCTGTGAAAAAACTGGCTAACCTCTTACGTGGAGGTTACATAGCAGAGTGCTACGTACCGGATAGAAGAATAATGGACCTTCGTGAGCTTGTTCGACACAGGGCTGCCTTGGTTAGTAGAATGAGAACCAAACTAAAGAACAAGATTCATAGTATTGTACTTATTATGAAAAGTATTCAAATATCCAGTAAGCAGTACTCATCATTTACACATCTATATAATGAGGAACTCAGAACATTAAATGATTACCGAATAAATTGATATCTGCATTTAATTGAGTCATTAGATAGCGAGATAAAGATTCTGTCCAAAGAGATAGTAACACTGGCTAAAGAAGATGAAATGGCCAGCCAGCCTTCTGATGACAATTCCAAGCATTGGTTATTATTCGGCTTTACTTATAGTAAGCGAAATTGGAGATATCAACAGATTTCCTGATTCTCATCATTTATGTTCATATTCTGGATTGATACCATCAACACATAGCTCTGGTGGAATAATAACCTATCATGGCAGTATAACCAAAAGAGGAAGTAAATATCTGCGATGGATAATGTTGGAATGTGTTCATGTACATATCAGAACTAACAAGAATAGCAGTATATCACAATTCTATTCAAGGTTGGCTAAAAGCAAAGGCAATTCAAAGGCAGCTGTTGCTGCTGCATCCAAGTTACTAAGAATTATTTGTTGTGTTATGAAACAAAAAAAGAAAGTACCAATCATAGTTAAGGGATAATACCACATTTTTCGGATTGAGAAAAAAAGTCTCGTGAGCCTAACTGTGGATTCCCTTAACAATGGATATAGACGGGTAATGAGGAGAAGCCTCGAATGGGTAATTATCTGTACTCCTATTAGAGATACACAGAGCTGCAATATGTAATCAGAAATCAGAAACATTTAAGAGTAGTTCACATGGGTATCCCAAAACTATCCTTCTGTAGATAATAATACAGCAAGCTAAATACAGTAGTGAAAGATAGTTCTCTGATTTCTTTTCATATCTTACTAGTAACTTTCTGAATCTGTTGTGCCAAGAGTTTGTTCTTTCTACGACCCATCTCTTAGTTTCATATCCTATCTTTATCAATTCTTCTTTGACACCTCTATGACGAATATGCGGGATGTATCTTCTTCTTTTGATGGATTCTCTTTCTATTTCTGGAAAGTCGTATCCTTTATCAAGACACAAATTCTGATACTTTAAAGGTCTTTCAACTATTGTTCTTTCCAGTGTTTCTACTGCAGCAGCCTTCATGTCATGTATATTTGAGCCTGTTATAGTAAGCGATAATGGAATACCTTTTTGATCTACTAATAGATGACGCTTTGTTTGTTCCAAGTTTGCCTCTGTCTGTAGGATTAGGACCTGTCATTTCCACTCTAAAGGCGCTTTCACAGCTACGCTATCAAGCGATTGCCAGTACCATGTAATACCTCTAAGATCATCATATAGTTCCAGTAATTTAACCCATAATCTTTGGAATACTTTTGTTAATATCCATTGTTGAAACCTCCTATGACATATGGAACCAGAACCATATTCTTTTGGCAACATCTTCCATTGACATCCTGTTCTTAAAATGTACACAATACCATCTAGTACTTTTCTAAATGGAATAGCAGGAGGACGTCCTATAGTGTTATTATTTGCTTTCTCTGGTGGAAGTATTAGTAGCTTGATCTCATCCCATAATTCATCTGGAATTTTTCTAATTGCTGGAAGATGTTTTGTCCTCATTATTCACAGCTATATAGAAAGAAGAACTTCTCAAGCTATATGTCTATCTACTATTTTTGAGATAGGCTCTAAGAGATGAAGAACTGATGTATTCTATATTCCTGAGTATCGAACATTGTAGCAAGTCTGCGTAGCTTTATTCTCGATAGAACATGACATGATTACTATGAAAGTTGATGGATAATAATATAATAATAAATAACAATAATAGTATAATTTCTAAAGTCAAAGAATGCTTAACATATTATATATCCTTACATGTTAAAAGACTGAAGATTAATTAATTTTAATATTCGACCATTTGTTCTAAATATAACACGAGTTTACTCAATTTATAAATCTAGATCCGAATTTGTAGTGTAATTGCATAGGTAATTATTAATCTCCAATACCTTTGGAAGTTATAGTAAAGAGTGCATGCCTTTTTCGTAGAGGTTGAATCAAACTTGCTCTAAACAGTGATTTTTCCAAACTAATAACTTCGAGTTTTAATTTCATATGTGTATAAATTGAAACTGAAGTTTCCATGAATTCACGCTGTTGAAATGAATTAGTTATTGTTTTTGTTATTGTAATATCATGTCCTCCACCTTGATCTATTATTGTTGTTCTGATTGGAACAGTTCTAATCATGTTTGTTATTACTGTAGCACAATCAAAATTAATAGCCGCAAGAGACAATCTGTGAAGATATTTCCTCAATGCCATATGTCTTGAGACACCTGTAAATTCATCAGAAAACAATGATGTCGCTGTATCAATTATTGTCAGTCGTGCATTGATATCAGGAATTCTCTTTATTGCATTTATCTGGTCGGCTGTTGAAAGAGCTCTAACAAATATAATTTTATTGAGAATATTATTACTTTTCTTAGTTCCTGCAATTTCAGAAATTCTTTCGGGTCTAAAAGTTCCCACTGTATCAATAAACAATATTGTATCTTCTTGTCTAGAATATTTAGCATAATTGGCACACAGCATAAAACACAATTGCGATTTGCCTGCTCCACTCTGACCGAAAATATCGGTAACCATGCCGCTGCGGATTCCACCTCCAAGAAGACGATCAATTGACATGGAACCTGTGTGTATAATTGCTGTCAATAGCTATAATAATAAACACTTGAATAAATTCATATGTTGTTAAGGCCGTTACATTTACTACATACAAGAAATGATAAGAATTAGACCAGCAACCTACAACATATAACAAATGATTAATTCTTTTTATATTTATGCATCTGTCATCAAATTCAACACTGAAGAATTTACTAATTTAGGATGTGAAAGCAGTTAAGTTAACAGTGCCATTAATGACAAAGGAACCTTTTTATTGTAGCCATGTTGCTTTGAATTGCAAAGTGATTAATTGAGTTGTCATCTTCAACGTCATCACAGCAACAACCAAAACGACCTTTGTCTACACTACAGCGCTCACTAAATAGAAAGGTTGCAGTGAGATTGAAGAGTGAAATTGAATACCGTGGTAGAATGAATAATGTTGATTCTTATATGAATTTGATTCTTGTCGATGCCGAAGAGTTTAATGGAGCAGATGTTATAGCAAATTATGGCAAAGTGGTAATTAGAGGTAATAACGTGCTCTTTATAAGGCTAGAAAAAGAGTTCTAATAACAATTAAGGGTGTAACTGACGCGTGTGGTGATAATGGTAGACGAAAAATGGTTAGAAGATTTCTATTCACCTCGGAAAGCGTTACCGAAGGTCATCCGGACAAAATGTGCGACCAGATCTCAGATTCAATCTTGGATGAATTCCTTAGGCAAGATCCTGAATCACGTATCGCAGTAGAATCCATGACAACTACAGGTATTGTATTTGTTGCTGGCGAAGTCACTTCGAAAGGAAAAGTGGATGTGCAAAAACTTGTCCGTGATACTATTTGGGAAATAGGCTATGATAAACCAGAATATGGATTTGATTTTAACAGCTGTTCTGTATTGGTATCATTACATGAACAAAGTCCTGACATTTCAATAGGTGTTACTCCTAAAAGTAACAAAGAACAGGGAGCAGGAGACCAAGGTCTCATGTTTGGATATGCAACAAATGAAACACATGAGTTAATGCCATTGCCAATTACGATGGCTCACAAACTAACTATGAAATTATCAGAGGTGAGAAAGAAAAAAGAATTAAGCTGGGTTCGGCCAGATGGTAAGTCACAAGTATCTGTTATATATGAAGATTGTAAACCAAAAGGAATTGACACAGTTGTAATCTCCACACAACATACACCCGATATAAGTTTAAGTCAACTGAGAGATGAAATTATTGATAATGTGATAAAACCAGTTTGTAATGACTGGATAAATGATAAAACCAAATTCCTTGTTAATCCTACTGGCAGATTTGTAATTGGTGGACCACCAGGTGATACTGGTCTAACTGGCAGAAAAATTATTGCAGATACTTATGGAGGCATGGGAAGACATGGTGGCGGCGCTTTTTCTGGAAAGGATCCGTCAAAAGTAGATAGGTCTGCATGTTATATGGCTAGATATGTAGCCAAGAATATTGTTGCAGCAGGATTGGCAGACAAATGCGAAGTACAAATTGCATATGCTATCGGCGTAGCAGAGCCTGTATCTATAATGGTGGACACATTTGGGACAGGTAAGGTAGTCGAGGAAACAATTGAAGAGAAAGTAGGAAAAAGCTTCGATATGAGGCCAGCAGGAATTATTAAAATGCTTGATTTAAAAAGACCAATCTACAAAAAAACTGCAGCATATGGTCATTTCGGTAGAAGTGAACCCTCATTTACATGGGAAAAGATAGATAAGGTTTCTTCATTACTTAGGTAGATATAGCCATAACTTCACCTATAGCTTCATTTACATCTTTTCTTAAACCAAACCTCCGGTTAAAGAATTTTACTATATTATAGACATCTCTTTTTATTAGATCATCTGCATTAGGATGTCTTCTTGACACAGCCTGCGGCCAGTCGATAATCCATGTATTATTCCCGCTATCTACTAATACATTGTATTCGCTCAGGTCACAGTTAATTACATTATGTTTATAAGCTATTCTTATATCATGCAGAATATTCTGTAAAGTTATTTTTGGCGCTTCAAGTTCTTTAATATCTGCAAGTCTAAGTCCATCTATTCTATTCATGACAATACAATGCATGGCACGATAATATAATATCGGAATTCTTATTCCTGTATAAATTAATTGATTAAGTGTGTCATATTCTTTCTTGGCTGCATCTATGTTAATCAGCAACCAATGATGAGTACTATGGTTACTAGTAAATGTTCTTTTTCGCCTTGCTTCTCTGAAACTAATTCTACCAATTCGAAAGAATTTAAGTATACGTTCATCTTTTGTGTGCGCAATAGCTTCAAATACATCTGATTCTTTACCAATACCAATAGGCTTTCCTACTCCAATGATGATGTCATCGTCAGCAAGTATTCTTAATGCAATTGCATCGAGGCCCGTCATAAGTAAAGAATATCCTCTTTCATTTCTTCCAATAAGCTTCATATTATGCAATCGACTAATTCGGAAGTTAACAACATTCTCATGCATTTTTGAATAGGACCTTATCTCATCTTTAGTAAGTGATTCATGTTGCTTGAGACCTGAAGCAAAAACTTTGAGCAATTTATAGTCTTCACGTTCCAAGCTCTTAACTACTTTAGCTGCAACTTCTGCAGACGACATATCAGTAGTTCTAACTATTTATGCTATTAAATTAAATGGAGTGTGACGGGAGGAATATTTGAATGCATATTCTTGCTCTTGGCAACATTAGAACATTAGCAGCATAATTATTCAACGAAAAAGAAGTAGTAGACACGAGGAGCTGGCCAAGGTTGCTATATATATTGCAAATAATAGCTTTATTTCGTGACAGAAGCTATAATATCGTTGTAATAAATTATGACATTATTATTGCAATACGGAGCTGTATTTGATGATCTATGAAGAAAGCAATGATGTGGAGGATAAAGAACAAGAACTAAAGGTGGCTGAGCAGGAACAAGAACTTCCTGCCGATATTGAAGAAAAGAAAAGAAGAGGCATACTAAAAACAGGATACACCACAGGTACTTCTGCAACTGCTGCAACAAAGGCAGCACTTTTGGCTTTAATTTCAGGTAAGGCGGTTGATAGCATTATTGTTTCCCTACCAAAAGAAAAAACGGCTGAGTTAAAAGTTGCATGGACAAAAATTGAAAGAAGTAATTCTTCTACATCTGCAGTTATCAAAAATGCTGGTGATGATCCTGATATAACTCATGGTGCTGAGATTTGTTCTACTGTTTCATTTACTACTCAAACCGGCAAGATTGTAATAGATGGTGGTATGGGAGTTGGCCGAGTAACAAAACCAGGCCTAGGTTTAGAAATTGGTAAAGCTGCAATCAACCCGGTGCCTATAAAAATGATAGAACAAGCTGTCAGAGAGGTGGCTATTGAACAATTGAAATATCGAGGCGTCAGTGTAGTTATTTGGGTTCCAGCTGGAGAAGAACTTACAAAAAAGACTGATAATTCTAGACTAGGCATAATCGGTGGCATTTCAATACTTGGCACTACTGGAATTGTTTTGCCGTATTCTACTGCATCATTTGCGGCATCAATCAGACAGAGTCTTGACGTAGCAGTTGCAATGGGCACAGATACAGTTGTGCTTACTACTGGTGGACGGAGCGAAGATTTTGCTAAAGATCTATTTGGAATATCACTGCCCGATCACTCATTTGTCCAAATGGGTGATTTTGTTGGTTATGCTATAAAGCAATGTGTCAATAAAAAGATTCATAAGGCCATAATAGCAGGATTCATCGGAAAAATAACAAAAATGGCGATGGGAATTAAGCAAACTCATGTCAAAGGTTCACATATCAATATGGAATTTATGGCAGTGGTTGCCTCAGAATGCAATTCTCCTTTAAGAGTACTAGAAGAAATAAAAAGAGCAAATACTGCTAGACATGTTTCAGAAATAATAAATAAAAATAACATTTCTGGATTTTTTGATATATTATGCAAGAGAGTGTATGAGTGGATGTATGAATATTCTAAGGGCGAACTAAAATTAGAGGTAATTATGTTCGATTTTGACGGCAAGGTATGCGGCCGATATGATGGGAAGTAGCATAACATCTATTTTATGACTTTTGAATTAGAAAGTAAACATTATAGTATTTAAGTGCGGCAGAGTAAATGAAGTATAATGAAACTTATTTGATTCTAAAATCTTTATTTTAATGAGGAATTTATAGTCAAGTCGCATTAACGGATATTCAAGGCATTTTGACAATTTTGAAAGGGTTGTTGGGAGAATCCAATGATTCATCATTAACTATAACTGACATCTTTCTCTTTTGGAGCTACCGAGACCTTCCTGACGTCGTAATCAATATTATAGTATTATATATCCTCTATATAATGGCAATAGCCAAAGCAACAGATCTAAAATTTTATACTCGTCAGCAACAAGTATGAATATATATTCTTATGTAAACTTAAATTGTCCACTCTCTCCTATCCTTTACATGTAAATATATCCAGGGATGAATTTCCAACCATAAAATTGAAGTCTAATTCTTTGTTTTATTTTTAATATATTTTTCATACATATAAAGAGCCGTTTCTTGCCGATCTGATTGAATAGATCCAGGACGCATCTTCCTTATTTCCTCGATGGCTTGATTAGCTATCAAATTCTCTTTTTTGATGAGGTATGCAGCTAATATTGTTCCTGTTCTTCCTCTACCTGCCGCACAGTGAACCATAACTGGTTTTTTATTAGATATTTGTTGTTCGATATAATCAATTGTATTATCCATCTCTTCAAGAGAAGGAGCACTGTAATCTTCCACTCTTAAATGGAAATAATCAATACTAGCACCATTATGATTAAAAAACCATTTTGACGGTAATGGCACTTCTCTTACAGTAACTATAGCTTTGACACCATGTGCCATTACCCATAGGAATTGTGCATAACTTACAGGCATGCCACTTCCAGCAAGTTTGCCTTCAATAACCCAGCTGAAATTTGTGGGCCTGTTTACCATACGTCCATAGAACCAGCGATAAGTATTACCAATTTTGGTCATGATATCACTCAGTTAATAAAATTGCAGTACACAATATATTAATATACATATATTCAACAACATATCAAAAATATTGTAGGCTTCTGTTGACTTAAGTTTTTAATTATACATAATGGTGTATAAAGTATATTGATAGAATGGAACGAGGAGATTAGGGTCCATCTAGTCTGGGTATGGGGTGGAGAAGAAGGTTTTATGAAAAGAGGTAAGGAAGGCATGCTAGCTGTTACTGATAGACGTATCGCTTTCATTACAAAAACAAATATGTCTTATCGAATACATGAAGTGCACTCTTTAAGACAATTTAACAGATTTAGAGAAGGCGAAAATGTGTTCCGACCTTTGGAAGGATATAAAGCGAAGGATTTAGAAGATGATCTTAATAAATCAGATGAAAATCTTGAATTTCCGTTTAGCCAGATTTTAGATGTTACCTCAGAAATAAAACGATGGGCTACATTACTAAAAGTCAAGGTTAATCTTGGCGATAAATTAAAAGTCTATAAGTTTTCAATTGTTAAAGGCTGGGTAAAGTATCCCGCAAAAGATCCAATTGAATTCCAGCACGTGGATTGGACTCCTCTTATTAACCTTGTTAAAGCTAAGCTAGAAACAAATAAATAATTATAAGTCAAGGCAGTAGCAGTAGAAATTACATCTAGTTGGACAACATTATATGAAAATTGCAAATCTTTTAATGTTAGCATATCTTCCAATTATGTCTACGGCATAGTCAAAAATTTGTAAGACGATAATAGCCGTATAATCAGCGGCAAAAGTTTATAATAATAATAAAGCATTACTGATGATCAAAACACCATAAAGATTATTGTAAATGTTGTATCTAAATATAATTGAGAAACTAATACAAATTAAGATAATTGGCTGATTAAGAAGAGAAATATATTAAGAATATCATCAATATGTCTATCATAGAATATCGATTTTGCTAATCCGAATACTCTTTCCGAGTAATATTATTTTATAAATCCACTTTCTTCCGAGTTTTAAGATTCTTCTTGCTCTTAATGCATTCCAAGGTTAAAGCAAGTATTTGGTCGTTATTAAGATGACAGTTTTTGTTATTAACATATTCCACATGTAAATTTTGTAACCAAACGTTTACAAATTCTACAGTTGTGTAAAAATAGTCTTCATAATCAGGAGTGTAGACGGCAACCTTGGTTGCAACTGGTTGTTTGGTACCAGGCCATAGCCCTCTATAATGAAAGAGCAGTGATTCATTCTTAAACGATTCATGCATGGTAAAATAATCCTTTCAAATTATTAAAGTATTCTCAAGGTGTAGTTAATAATAGCAACACACTTTGGATATAGCAGGTGAATTAGTAGTGCTTACTAAATTGTTGTATTAACTGCCATTCAATTACAGCCCCGGCAAACAAGACTACAACAACGATTCCGACCTCTACAAGAGTATGAATAACATATTCTTTCCGTGGTTTTTTCTTTGCAAGTTGGTAAATAAGCATACCACTTCTAGAAATAGCTAGGCCGTAAGCAAAAACTTCCATAATTCCAAATGGTGTGAGCAATATTACTAGAGGTGGAATATGACTAAGAAAAGGAGAGGTTTCTGCCATTGCACTGAATACCATACCTGTTGAAAAACCAGAAAATATTCCTATTCCTACACCTATTGCTGGTATAAACATTCCGAGTGCAACTTTGACATTGTTGACAAAAATTCCATTTTGATCAATACCTACAATTTGTTTAGCGAATTGGCCTTTTAGATCTTCTGCTTCTTTCTTGCTCATACTAATCGCTGCACCAGCAGAGTATGCAATTAGAAATGCAACTGCGCCAAATGCCAAATACAGAAGGCGTCCTTTGATATTAAAATGCAATGCATCAATTATTAAATTTATATTCTATAATAATTTTGTCCATAACAGAAATGTAATTAAATATGATATCTACAAAGGAAAATAATCATCATCTTGGCTTTGCAGAGAGAAATTTCTAACGCCCTTTCCTATGCTACTAGCATGGGTTATCAAGTTCATCCTGACGCTTTTTCAATGCTGAAGGGTCTTGATACTAACATTTTAAAAATTATACAAGACATTATCAAAAGGAAAATCAAACAAAAGGAAAATTCTCTTATTGTAGTGGAGGATATCAAGATCCATATCAATCCAGAAAACAAATTTGATGTTGATATAATTAACGTCAATGGCACCGAGACATCTACTGTCTCTTCTTTTTCTGAACGGAATTTTCATAAAGTAATTTTAGATCCAACTCCAAATGTTAACACTGGAGAAGGTATTGATGGTTATACTGCACTTTTTCGTAGTAGGTTTGAAAAGTCACTTCATATATTAGCATTACGCCCAGAGAGTAAGCGAATTACAAAAATTGCTTCTATAAAACAGAGTGTAAATGATGCAAAGAAAGGTAAATCGCATTATGTTAAAGGGAACTCGATTACGAATTCTTCTATAGTAGCTGGTTTGCTAATGTCCAAGCATTCAAGAAAGAATGGATTAGAGATGATAATTGATGATTATAGCGGAACATTGAGCGCTCTTGCCAATACTGAAGAATTAAAGAAACAAGCTTCTATGATTCCTCTTGACCAAATGGTCATGTTAGAAGTTGAGCGTAATATGAAGGGAATTCAAGGTTTCATTATAAAGAATCTAGTTTCACCTGATATTCCTGATCATCTCCCAAATAGATCAAAACATGAATCTTACGCAGTTTTAATTTCTGATCTTCATGTTGGTAGTAGATATTTCATGGAAGCTGAATTTATTAGATTTTTAAATTGGCTTTCATCAACCGATGATGAAATTGTAAATAAGATCAGATTTATGTGTATCGGAGGGGATTTAATTGATGGAACAGGCATATTTCCTAATCAAGATAAGGAATTACTTGAAATCAATACCACTAGGCAGATGATGCATGTTATGGATTTGCTTGCTAAAATTCCTATGCATATCAAGGTCTTTATAATTCCTGGTAACCATGACCTGGGAAGAAGGGCTCTACCTCAACCATCGCTACCAAAAAAGGATTTTGATAAATTATACTCTTTTGGAAACTTTACAATGCTTGGAAACCCTAGCTTAGTAGAATTAAACGGTGTAAAAGTATTGATGTATCATGGTCAGAGTTTAGATGATATTATTGCCACGGCTCCAGGTCTAAGTTATTCAAAGCCAGCAGAGGCAATGAAAGTATTGCTCAAAGCCCGGCATTTGTCGCCAATATATGGACAACGTACACCTATAGCACCAGAGCAGGAAGATATGATGGTAATTACTGAGATCCCAGACATATTCCATTCAGGACACGTTCATATCATAGATGTTGAAAATTATCGTGGAACATTAGTGGTTAATTCAGGTGCATGGCAGGCACAAACTAAATTTCAACAGACTATGGGTATTGTACCAACTCCCGGAATAGCAATTCTAATTAACTTGACTACCCTTCAGCCATTTCAGCTGGATTTCAATCAATTATCAATATAATGCAAAAGGATTGGATCATCTTTTAATGCTTCTTTAATAGTTAAAGTTGGAACTGTAATTTTGATTCTCTGTGATCTACCATATCGCCCCTGACTCACTACATTGCTTGTTATCAGACCGAGTTGATCAAGTTCACTTATTATTTGTGTTATACGACGTTGTGTAAGTGGTTCTTGCTCACTGAGTGAACATAACGATGAATAAGTTTCATATACTTCGCCAGTATTCCCATTCTTTGATTTAATTATCGCCAATATCACTAGCTTAGTATGGGCAGTAGAATTTTTTAGAACTTCATAATTTGTATCCTTTTCAATTTTTTCTTGAGCTAATCTGATGTGTTTTTCTTCGACTTTAGAAACTCTTTCCCTCTCAGCAATTTCGGCGGCGACTCTTAATAAATCAATTGCTCTCCTTGCATCACCATTTTCCTTTCCAGCCATTGCCGCACATAGATTTATTGCCGCATCAGATACTACCTCATCATTAAACGCAAGCTTAGCTCTATCTGATAGGATCTTCTGTAATTGTTCTATTGTATATGGATTAAACACCATTTCTTCTTCACTTAAGCTGCTTCGAACACGAGGATCAAGTTTATCTTTAAACGTAAGGCTGTTAGATATCCCAATTAAGCTGATAAAGCCTCCTTCGGAGATTCGCTCATTTGCCCTAGTAAAATTATATAAGATATCATCACCATTTTTATCAACTAGCGAATCAATTTCATCCATTACTAAAATAACGTAAAACTTTTTCTTTTGAATGAAATCAAGAATTCTATCTGTAGCTTCGCCCATAGACAGCCCAGTAAAATGTACCTGTAATTTTTTTTCTCCTTTATTAATGCCCATATCCTTAGCAATTTCATAAAGGACTTTGTAGGCGGTATTTGCAGTTTTTGTATTAACAAATGGTACTATTACTTCTATCCCAAGTTCACGGGCCTTTTTGTGTAAGCGTTCAATTACGTTTTTAGCCACTGCTGTTTTTCCGGTGCCGGGCTTACCAAATAATAAAAGATTAGACGGTCGTGCTTTCCTTAAAACTATAGATAATGCCTGTGCAATTGTTTTAGTCTCCTCATCTCTAAATGGAAGCTTTTCAGGTACGTAGTCTATTGTCAATGTCCGGCGATTTTTGACCAGTGTTTTTCCAGCAGCAGCTTTTTCAAAAATATTGTCAAGCAAATCATCACTCAACTCAAATCACTCTTAATAAGTGGATCACTCCACACCCCTATCTTTCCTATCCAGCATGGTATACTTTTATGTTAACAAGATGTTAACAAATTGTTTTTAAACATTAAAATCAATAAGTATTGATTATCGTATAAAATTTTTAAATATCAAATATTGACTTACGAGTAGCAATTCCAAACGAAACTGTGGGGCCGAGCGTTGGATGAGTATATTTGGTTATTAACAATTTGTTAACAAATTTGATGGTAATATAGAAAAGAGGAAGAAATAGAACCCCTACATTTCCACTGGACTGTTAACTAATCATTAACATTGTTAACAAGCGATATTAGACCCCTACATTTCCACTGGAATAAAAATGCCTCTATTGAAATAGAGATGGTATGTTAACAATGCAAAGTTGTTAAGACTATATGAACTCTCTCATTTGATGTTAACAAAAGCTAAGTATCTTATTATCAATAAAGTTAGTAGCAGTGTTAAGTGTTAATATGTTAACACTAATCGCAAAAGTAGAAAGATACTCAAATTGAGCGTAGGTAAAAGATAAAGATAGGACGAAGACACTGAAGGTCGCAAGTATAACCTTTCATTAGAACGTAGTATGTCAAAAGATGAAAAAAGAGATCTTTGAATTAACGGAACTGCTTGAACTAAGAGGGCAAAAATCTAATAATATCAATAATACAGGGTAATATCTACACATTGGTAATGACATCTACTCAACAACGGGAACCGCAGAAGTAGAAATTAAGCAAAATAATAATACCTTGGTCTCTGGTTCCAAAATATGGGGTTTGCTTAGGACAAATTTCAGTCTGTCAATTTCACTTCTTCAAATATCTCAAATATTTGAAGATCTATGACGAACCTATCCAACTAAGCATAACTTCTTATTTGTCGGGATACTCTCAAAGAGATAGACTTATTAGAACCAAAAAAGGAATGAATGGGTATATACAATAACTAGGCAGCAGTCTGTAATTGGGAGCCAGAAGAATATGAGTCAACAGCAATTCGAGGATCCTTGTAATTTGCCTGCTGATGTGTATTCAGTCTTAGAAGGCCTGCATCCGTAATAGTGTATTTGAAGGGTTTGCTACCGCTTTCTCTACTTACAAGGTTTGTTTGATAAAGTCTTTTCATAAGACGTGATGTATGTTCCCTTGTTCTCCCAATAGTATATTGTATTTCTCTCGAAGTCCTGGGTCTCTCGATCAGTAATTTTAAGATATGATCTGTAGTGACATTTTGTATAGTGGTTAGATTATCTTTGTCAACTATTGGCTTTGATGAGTCTTGTGTGGGCGATGCAGTAGACCTACTGAGCATCAAGAATTTCTCTTGATCATGTGATTGGTGATGTGACGTCGAGCTTAGGGATTCTGGATTTATATCACGCTTAGAGGGAATCGGTGATGGATGTTGACGTAGTATCCATAATTCCATAATGTCTATTCTCATAACCATATCCATAACTGTCTTCTCAAAACCCTTTAACCGAGCCGAATACTCTGAAATAATCGCTTCGATGATATTTTCGTTAGTCTGGGAATTCAATGCTTTAGTATACAATCTTAGTTTATTGTACATCATCATACTAAGAGCACCGATAGCAAAAGATCCTATAATTGACATCACTAAGTTCCAATTATAAAACCCAATACTTATCATCATATCGTGATGTAGAACGATACCGTGATTTATTCCTATAGAGAAAGATAAGTTTACACCTTACACATTTTCTTTAGAATGCCATTTACAGTAGACATCACGTTATCTGTAACCTTATTAGGAGAAATATCACTATTCACTATATCTAACATCACGGCCAGTTGATCGCACATTGTTCCAAGAATAGAAAGTGTTTGCTGGTCGATAGCTCCAATAGATTTCAGTAGCAATATACTATAAAGAACACCAACGATTTTGTTCCGGCACTGCTTTAACTGTCTGTGATATGCACCACGGCTTATATTTTTAGGAACAGTTTGATGAGACAATCGATTATAAATAATATCTATCTGCCTCTCAGTAAATAAAGAATTTGCAATAATTTCTCTATGAATAATGTTAAAATATGATTCATAATTACTCATGAAGCTATACTGATCTGTATATCAACGAATAAAAATATTATGATATAGATGGTAAATTTTTTGTAGAAACATAGTTAAAGAACGTGGAATCATTGATAACAATTATGTATACAGCTATTGAGATCTTGGAAGCGACATGTGGGATAATGTAGAGGATTATATTCATAAGGAGATTAAAAAACATGGAACATTATGCTTTCCTCTTGTAGATACTGAAAATTCTTCTGAGGCAGCCTGCATTGCCAAGAAGGCTGAGAAAATAGGGGCTTCTGCAATTTTGGTAGGCGGATCTTCTACGGTTGATCAACTCGAGCTCATGGAGGTAGTCTCAAGTATCAAGTCACAAGTCAGCATTCCTGTGATATTGTTTCCTGGCAATGTTACTGGAGTGTCTCCTAAAGCAGACGCTATTTTGTTTAGCTCTTTGCTTAACTCAGAAAGTCCTTACTTTATTACTGAAGCTCAAGCATTGGGAGCTCTTGCTGTAAAGAAACATAAGATCGAACCATTACCTACTGGTTACTTAATTATAGGTGAAGGTACTACCGCATGGTTTATAGGTCATGCTCGCGGAATCCCTTTCAATAAATCAGGAATTGCCATTATGTATTCTCTAGCAGCGCAGTATCTTGGCATGAGATTTTTGTATCTTGAGGCGGGTTCGGGTGCCAATCAGAATATCTCACCACAAATGGTGGCGTCTGTAAGGAAACATTATGAAGGAATCCTTATTATTGGTGGCGGAATTCGAACACCGGAAACTGCAAAAGAAATAGCTAAAGCAGGTGCAGACATCATTGTAATTGGTACAATTATTGAGAAAGATAAGAACTGGGAAAGTATATTTTCTTCAATTATCACCTCTATAAGGAGATGATGGAAGCAAATGAAAGTGACAGATGATGCTGAAATTCTTTTGAAAAATATTCATATGCCACAATATTATTTGAATTATCAGCAATGTATTTTAAAAAATGTACAACAAGCATTTGAGGTAGCTACAAAGGCACGTAAAAAAGGATTAGATGTTTCTGATATTGTAGAAACAAAGATTGCTTATGACCTGGCAGACAGAGTTGCAAAAATGCACAATATTGACATTGCAAACAGGTTGCGTTCTTTACTTTCGCATACAACCAAGGAAAAGGCTGCACTTAAAATTGCTGAGGAGATTGCAATAGGAGAATATGGCATTGGTGATCTCCAAACTAGGTTGAATAATGCCGTTCGTGTTAGCCTAGCCGTTGTTACAGAAGGTGTAACAGTTGCCCCTTTGCAGGGAATTGCTGACGTCCAATTAAAGAATAACTCTGATGGCAGCCAGTATCTTTCGATATCTTTTGCTGGCCCTATAAGATCCGCGGGAGGAACTGAGGCTGCGCTTACTATGTTAATAGCAGACCACGCAAGAAAAATTGCTGGCGTAGAAAAATACATTGCAAACTCGTATGATGATGAGACCGGAAGATTCATTGAAGAGCTCAGAATTTATGAACGTGAAGTCGGAAATTTTCAGTTCAAAGTATTAGATGAGGATGTAGTTAAATGTATAGTCAGTTTGCCCGTGGAGCTTAATGGTGTAGACACTGATCCAGTAGAAGTTGTCGGTCATCGAGGAATGAAGAGAATCCCTACCGATAGAGTGCGTGGTGGTGCTTTAAGAGTAATGAATGACGGGCTTATAGGTAGAAGTAGAAAGTTGGTTAACCTTGTCGAAGCATTAAAATTGGATGGCTGGGATTGGCTCAAGAACCTTAAGGGAGCAATTCAGACAGGTGATGACGATGCGGTACACCACAGAATGTCTGAAGTGATTACTGGTAGACCTGTACTTTCTATGGCAAAGAGAATTGGAGGCTTCCGGTTAAGGTATGGTAGATGTTATAATACTGGTTTCGCAACTGTTGGAATCCATCCAGCTGTACCTGTATTATTAAGCGATGCCATTGTAGTTGGGACTCAAATTAAAATGGATGTGCCCGGAAAAGCATCAACCATAGCACTTGTAGATTCTATCGAACCTCCTATTGTTAGGCTTGACAATGGCAGTGTGATGCAAATAACTACAATAGAACACGCTATAATGATGCGGCCTAGAATTGAAAAAATACTTTATCTTGGTGATATGCTAATAAGTTATGGTGATTTCCTTGAAAATAATGCTCAACTGCTGCCATCTAGTTATGTAGAGGAAATTTGGACTTTAGAATTGAAGGCGAAATTATTAACATTGCCATCATTTTCATCAATTGATCTGACTGAAAAAATGACCAAAGAAAGGCTAATGCAGTTATCAAAGGAACATTTCGCAACAGTTCCAACAATTGATGAAGCCTTTGCAATTAGCAAATGGTTAAATATTCCACTTTATCCAAAATATTCATTCTATTGGGATTCTATCACTATAGATGAAGTTTTACTATTGAAAGAAAAATTCGCTAAGCAAGAAATATACTATCAACAGAATACTGTTGTTGAAGATTATAATTACACCTCTTCTTCCATTAGTTTACCTAATGATGACCCGAAGTTAAAAGATATCTTGGAGCGACTAGGAGTCATTCATTCAGTAAAAAATGGAAACAAGGTTATTGTTATTGATAATATTGATCAGATATTTTCTCTAGCCAAGTTGTTGTTTGAACCAGCAGCAGAAGCAACGACGTCATTCTCAACTCTAACTGTTGAGAGTATTAATAAAAAAGATGTTATAGGGTTTATTTCAAAAACATCAGGTATTGAAGTTAAGCCAAAGTTTGCCTCTTCGATCGCAGTAAGAGTTGGGCGTCCCGAAAAGGCTGCAGAACGTAAAATGAAACCACCAGTTCATGTATTATTTCCTATTGGCTCTAGAGGTGGTGCAACTCGTGATATTTTAAAGGCGGCAAAGGATGAATCATTCTACACTGAACTTGCAAATAGATTTTGTAATAATTGCAAACTCCCTTCTATTGGAATACAGTGCCATAATTGTAGTTGTCCTACTCCTCTACGCAATTTATGTATAATTTGTAGAGAGGAGATTGCCGATATCAAAAACAGCCAATGCTATAGATGTGGTAAACAAGGTAAAACTTACTCTCCCATTAGCTATCCATTAAATACAGTACTTGAAGAAGTACAACGGAAACTTGACATCAAAGCAACTGAACCACTTAAGGGCGTCCAGACTCTTATGAGCAAGGACAGGGCAGCCGAGCCGCTAGAAAAAGGAGTTCTGAGACAAAAATATAGCCTTTTTACTTTCAAGGATGGGACTATTCGATTTGACGCAACAAATGAACCGTTGACCCATTTTAAACCAAAATGGACTATGGCTAGTATAGAAAGATTAAGAGAATTAGGCTATAATGAAGATTATCTTGGTATGGATCTAACTTTACCTGATCAGTTAGTAGAACTGTTAATGCAGGATATAATAATACCCTTAGAAGCTGCTAAACATTTACTTAATGTAGCCAAATTTATTGATGAAGAACTTGTAAAATTATATCGGCTTGAGCCTTTCTATAATGCATCTTCTGAAAAAGACCTTGTGGGACATATGGTAGTCGGGTTAGCGCCACATACCTCTGTAGGTATTATAGGAAGAATCATAGGTTTTACAGATTCACAGGTCTGTCTGGCATCACCTGTTTGGCACTCTGCAAAACGCAGAGATTGTGATGGCGATGCAGATTCTCTAATTCTACTTATGGATGCCTTCTTAAACTTCTCGTACGACTTCTTGCCTGATAAAATTGGCGGACTTATGGATGCACCTCTACTAATCCAGCCGCTAGTATTGCCCTATGAAGTACAAAGACAAGCCCATAATGTTGATGTCGTTCCAGTTTATCCACTAGAATTTTATGAATCAACCTGGAAACAGTCCAAAGCTGGAGAGTTATCTGACCAAATAGAAACTATTAGAAATAGGATTGGAAGTGAAAATCAATTTTTTGATTATGCCTTTACACACCCTACTGGTCTGATAACAACCAATGGTCAGAGAAGTGCATATTCTAGACTCAATACTATGGATGAAAAATTGGAGATGCAGATAGCTATCGCAAAACTGATCAATGCAGTAGATCCTGATGAGGTGGTATCAATGGTGCTCGTTACACATATTTTACCAGATATTATGGGCAATATGCGTTCATATTCTTCACAAGCTTTTAGATGCGGCAGATGTGGAGAAAAGTATCGCAGAATGCCAATTATAGGCAAGTGCTTAGGATGTGAAAATGAACTTTTGCAAACAGTTACCAGGGGTTCAGTTGAAAAATATATTGGTATTGCAACAAATATGTGCAACCAATTCAAAGTTAATGATTATCTGCGCAGCAGAGTTGAATCTTTAATAATGGAATTGAAATTAATCTTCAAGGAGCGAAAGAAAGAACAATCTAGTCTTATAGAATTTATGGGTTAATCAACGGCAATTTCGTACAGAAATATCAATTTATATCGATCATTTGAAAATAAGTCAGATCTTAAGCCGCAATAGAAAAATAAATCTATATCAACGCTAAACATTCTTTACTGTTCATTATAAATCTGATTCGTACCCACCAGATTGATATACTCGTATGCACCCAATGTGTTATCAAATGTATACTGAACTTTTTGGAATTGTTTTCTGAAATCAGCAACATCTTTTGCGACAATGTTGGGATCTTGCATATTGACAACCACGCGCTTTATAAAATTGGCAATCTCTTTCATCTCACCTTCCTTCATTCCTAATCTCGTTGTCTCAGGAACTCCAATTCTTACTCCACTTGGATGCATATAATGTCGTCCTGCTTTGATGTCTCCTGGCAGTAACTGCCTATTCAAAATTATATTAGCCTTCTCTAGATTTTTTTCAACACTACCGCCATCACCAAATTTTGAAACGTCTACTGCAATCTGATGTGATGCAGTATATCCACGCTTTTCACCTAGCACTCTAAAACCATATTCTACCAAAGCTCCCGCAAGCTCCTTTGCATTTTTGATTACTTGCTTTGCATAATCTTTTCCAAATTCTAATGATTCTGCTAATGCAATAGCCTTTCCAGCAACATGATGTAGATGATGACTGCTAGTGTTACCAGGAAAGATTGCTTTCTTGATTGCGTCTGCACGTTTTTCGAATGATACAATAATCCCACCCTGCGGTCCCCAGAGGGTTTTGTGTGAGCTCATGGTCATGGAATCTGCTCCTTCCTTTAATGGATCTTGAAATTCTCCACCAGCTATAAGTCCAGCAACGTGGGCTCCATCATAGTTAACGTACATGCCATGGTCATGCATAAAATTCGACAGTTCCTTTACAGGGTGTGGAAAAAGAAATAAACTTCCTCCAAACATTCCTATCTTTGGTACTTTGCCATTGCGGATCATTTCCTCAATCTTTCTTTTTGTAGCATCAACGTCTATTGTCATCTCTTCCTTTGAAAAAGGATAGTGTTCAATGTTCAATCCATGGACAAGACCTGCAGTGCCAGAGTGTTCCTTCTTTCCATGCGAAATATGCCCTCCACTAGGAATAGAGGCAGCCATCATGTAATCACCTGGGTTAGAAAACGCAGCATAAATTGCAAGGTTTGCAACCACACCAGATGTGGCCCTGCAATCAGCAAATTCGGCTCTGAAAACTTTTTTTGCTAAATCATTGCAAATTATCTCTACTTGATCAATGTAAGTGCAACCAGCATAAACTCTATCCCCCGGCCATCCTTCTGCGTATCTATTACCAAAGTCTGATATTATTGCTTCTCTTACTGCTGGGCTCGGAATATTTTCGCTGGCAATAAGAGGAATTGATTTATTAAACCAGTCATGATGTTCTTTCATCAATCTTAAGACTTTATCATGCAATGCTTTTGTACTCATTTAGATACATAACTTGCACTGCTCTTCCTAATTTAAAATATCCCATAATTTATAATAGTTGAGCATGCGTTTTTATAAAAAGCATCCTATAGATTATAAAACGTAACTTGTATATGTGATGTAGTCAAAGTTTACACATGGGAATTACTGGAGTAAAATGGAGGTGCCCATCGTGTAATGCCGATGTTGGGGGAAGTATGGGGGAATTAAAAAATCATATAAAAAACGTTCATAGTAATACTACTTTTGCTATTGAACAAAAGTAAAGTGACAAACAATATTATGTAGACATAAAGCATTGATTAGCCAGAATGTATATAGTGAGATTAAGTATTATGTTGATCAGGTTGTACCTGGTGATATTTGATTAATTTAATGCAAGGAATTTTATTATGATATTCTAAATCGTACAAACGCTCATCGTATCCAGTTATTTAAGGAGAAGTCTCTCTAGGCTTTATGACAATCATTTTATACCCTGCTCTTTTTATTCTGCTTAACTACTTGCATTGCCATGGAAGCATATTGTGTTAAATGCAAGTCAAAAAGATCAATGAAAGATGAGAAAAAGGTTACAATGAAAAACGGAAAGCCTGCAACCCAAGGAATTTGTTCCATATGTGGGACAAAGATGTTTAAGATAGGTAAGTAAGTGAACCTTACTGCTTCTTCTTTTGTATGCTATTATAACTTTTTTTATACTCTATACCATAGAAATTACGAACTGCTTCTATAGATTCTATTCTGTGCAGACCTGAACTAAGTACATTTTATTAGGTAATTGTGAACTCGGGATCTGTCTAGTTCTATGCACATCTATGAGAAACATCCTTAACCAGTTACCAACATGCTGTCTATCACATTTGTTGATTTTAGAGTTCTCATCAAAACATTCAATCAATCATATATTTGATTTGCTGAATAAACCTCTCCATAATATTCGAGATTTGTTTCGTAGATGATATGCTTACATGAAACTTAATCAATTACATGTATCATCATTATATCAATATGCTCTGTCAGTATAGGTATACTTGCTTTCAAATTTAGTTCTACTCTGTTCAAAAAGAACTGATAGTATACAAAGATGGTTCTTTTCTTTAATAAATGGAAGTAGTAAATAGACAGACATTAAACTGGTTTATAATAATCTGACTATAACCAACAATAATCTTAACCATTTATCTTCAAAGCTTCGTCAACGAATACTTCTTGATCTTTCGTTTTCCTGTTACAAATGTTTCTGTTGGTGCTGAGTATCTTTATAGTGCATCGTTTCCAAACAGCTAAGCTAAGCTATAAATGTTCATTTTTTCTGATCTCATAATTGATTCTAAATTCGTGACTTTGCAAATCTATAGTCCCTAGAATTAGAATACAAGTAGGGACATATATAATGCAATTAAAGATGGACATACCTTAATGTTTTAGAATATCCATAAAACTATTAGACATACTCAGCTTTAGATATATATGTTATTTCAAAACTTGACTAAGTTAAAGGAGCCATATAACAATCGCTTGAATATATAAGTTGATATATTGATAATTACACAATGTATATGCTAACAATCACTGTACGTTTAAAAGAGGTAATTCCAATTTGATTGTTGGAGGGGCTATCGTCTAGCTTGGTCTAGGATACCATCCCATAAAGAGGTATAAGCCTGGGGCGCTGGCGGTCGTGGGTTCAAATCCCACTGGCCCCATGTCAATCTGTCGTTTTCTTAGGCACCGCTCGATATATTACGTTAAAGTTGAAGATCAAATCTAATACAACAACTGCTTCTATTGCAGCAAATACACTAATACTAAAGCAAGAACCAGAAGAACAGATAAGACCATATACTATAATCAAATATTCTATTAGTTTGAACAACTCGAAAATATTATGAAAGGAAGTTAAGAAGTTCTTAGATTTTATTCACTTGAGGTCAAAGAAAAAGAAAAAAGGTATTAAATTGACTTATCTGGATATTAAATTAGATAATACATTTTGTAGTTTTCAGAAAAAAGCAAATAATAAAAAATAACTATTGTTACTTTGAGAGAATTTGTAAAACATTGAAAAACTTTTGTGATAGTACTGATTTAAATATCGATGGAAGAAAAATAACAAGAGGTTTATCAAAGGAAAGCAAATGATAGAGCACCGACAATAGGTAGAAGAAATTCGTAAACTAATTGAATATCCAGATAGGAAATCAAGCTAATTGTTTGCATAATGTTTTCTCTGGTATTCGATAGGTGCTGGATTTTTAGTGGAAGCATGTTATTCCGCTAACTGAAGGGAATGGGAAAAAATTGTTTCTGCCAAGTTCCGTGTTTGTGCAGGACACATAAGAATATTGCACTTTCATTACGTTTGAAGCCTATAACTCACTAAAGGAATGGATGGATTTTCGTGCTTCTTATGGAGAAAAGATAATTGGAGAATCTGGAGTACCTGATTTATGACAAACTACAAATATGAATTATGGTATAAATGATCCCTGCAACTAATCCAAAGATACTCTTAACATGTGGTAAACATTATTGAAACGAGCACTTGAACGAGGAATTTGTGGACCACTTAAGCATGGTGAAAAGTGCCACGAATGGCCATGAATGGAAAGTATCTCATGTTTTAATCTATAAATCGAGAACAAAAACAGGTTACAGAATTAAAAGAAAAAGCAAAGATAATGAGTATATTCATTAATGGAAAGTTACATGAAAAAGACATGCAGATTAAGCTTTAACAAAGAAGCAAGAAGAGATAGAAAGCAAATTCCAACAGATAATTGAAAATCGATACAGGAAGGTTGAGTTAGCATTTTACATAAAGCTTTAACTTTTTAAAAATATAAAAGAAGTATATTATGGTATTGTATATGTAAAGTTTATTGATCTAGTGGCCTGTATGCAAACAAGTGAAAACCAATAAAATGCAGATGAAAATAAAGGAAGAAAATTATTTGTTAGTACTACTTTCTTACACTT
>JAFAQB010000057.1 GCA_019246625.1 Nitrososphaeraceae archaeon | reverse complement strand
TAGAAAAAACAAAAAAAGAGGCTGGTATTACTTCAATCCAGTAATAGTTGTTGTCCGGTGCGATGACTGCTATTGCTAAAACTGAATATATTGTTTATCTGCCGAGGGATTCTAACCGAGGCTTCAAATACCAGTGAATAGGTTTGTCTTCGCCAGGTCTATAACTTCATCTCCTTTGCCATCAAGTACTGCCTTTACCATATAGAGGGTGAAGCCCTTGATCTGTTCCAAAGTAATCGTTGGCGGCATCGCCAACTCTTGCCTATTCACAGATACATCAACCAAGGCTGGACCTTCATGCTCTAAAGCCTGACTTAGCAATGTCTTTACCTGCTCCGGTCTCTCAGCTCGTAGCCCCAAGATTCCAACCGCTTCAGCCAGCTTTGAGAAATCCGTTTCCACCAAATCAGTTGCATGGGAGATGAACCCGGCTGCCTTCATTTCAAGTTCGACAAAACTCAAAGAGCTATTATTAAAGACAACTACTTTAATAGGAATCTTTAGCTGCTTTAATGAAATAAAGTCACCCATGAGCATAGAGAACCCGCCATCTCCAGAGAGGCAAATCACTTGACGATCTGGAAAGGTTTCCTGTGCTCCAATTGCTTGTGGCAGAGCATTTGCCATCGAGCCATGTGAAAAAGATCCTAGCAACCTCCGTTTGCCATTCATGTGTAAATAACGCGCAGCCCAGATGGTAGGGGTACCAACATCGCAGGTAAATATCGCCTCAGGTGATGCCAGCTCGTCAATCATCTTTGCCACATACTGAGGATGTATTGACTTCTGCCCTGTCTTGCCAATTGCATGCGCGTCCAAGTTCTTCCGTGCCTCTCTGTAGTGGTCAAGGGATTTCTTCAGATGATGATTACCTTTGTCTGGTTCTTTCTGCTTAAGCAATGGTATCAATGCTGTCAGCGTCTCACGGACATTTCCGACTAATCCCAAATCCACTTTTGTACGCCTACCTATCTGTTCGCCTCGAATGTCTATCTGAACAATGTATGCATGAGGAGGATAGAATTGCTGATACGGAAAGTCCGTGCCAAGCATGAGCAGCAAGTCAGAATTCATAATGGCATAGTATCCTGAAGAAAAACCGAGTAATCCAGTCATTCCCACATCGTATGGGTTTTCATATTCTATGAACTCCTTTCCCCTCATAGCATGAACTATTGGAGCCTGTAGAATGCCTGCAACCTTGATCAGTTCTGAATGTGCCCCAGCACAACCCGCACCGCCTAGGATAGTCACCTTTTCTGACGAATTGAGAGCTTCTGCAAGCTCCGCAATTCCCTGCGGACCGGGACAAACTACCACCTCGGATTGTTTTATGCGTGTAATAGGTCTAGCAGATACAGCCTCTTGCAGTGCAACATCGCCCGGAAGGACAATGATAGAAACTCCAGAGAGTGAAAGGGCCGTCCTCATTGCAATATCTAGAATACGTGGAATTTGGTCTACACGTGAGGCAAGCTCGCAATAGTGACTACACTCTTTGAACAAAAGTTCTGGATGTGTTTCTTGAAAGTATGAGCTTCCAATTTCTCTGCTTGGTATATGTGCAGCAATTACCAAGACAGGAACTCTGTTCCGGTAACAGTCGTAAAGTCCATTTATCAAATGCGTATTCCCTGGCCCGCAGCTGCCAGCACATACCGCCAGCTCTCGAGTAAGATGAGCCTCAGCTCCGGCTGCAAAAGCAGCTGTTTCCTCATGGCGGACATGAATCCAGGAGATTTTTTCTTTGCCTCGATCTCTTACAGCATCTGTAATCCCATTCAAAGAATCTCCAGCTACTCCGTATATCCTCCTAACTCCAGACGCTATTAGCGAGTCGACTATTATATCTGCGACTTTTTTTGCCAAGGTCACTAATTCACTCTCTTATGCTTATGATTGCCCCAAGATCTTGATAAAGATCTCCATGCCAAAGCACAAGTTACCACCTGCAGCTTTTGATTAGGAGAATTTGGTGTAATTCCCATATAGCCAGAGTTTCTATTTCATGCTTGGAAAACAGGTTGTCATGATTGCGGGCTATGCAAATAATGCAAAAACACGTTTCTGGTCTTTGTAAATGGGGTTATGAGATTCCTAGTTTTTAAATCCTTTTGATGTTCTCTATATTACTGATCTCAAATCATCATTTGGCATAGGATACTTCCTAGAAACGTGGATGAATATGCTGTAGATTTAGGTATAAATATTATACAGGTTCGTTGTTAAACTCATTACCTTTTAATATTAAGAAATCTCTTAACAAATCTTTTTTAAAAGGAGAATGTGTGAGGAGCTTTGTAGTGAAGATTGGTATCACCTTACCTCAAATTGGACAGCAGGCCACAAAGGACAATATAATTCACGTGGCTAGAGAAGCAGAAAAAGAAGGTTTCGACTCTGTATGGACTTTTGATAGACTCCTTTGGCCTTTGACTCCTCAGACACCCTATAGGGGAACTTCAGATGGACGACTTCCAATTGAAATGCAAAATGTACTTGATCCAATAGGTTTACTTACATTTGTAGCTGCAAATACTGACAAAATTGCATTGGGAACCTCTGTTGTAGATGTGCTATTTCATACACCTGTAATTTTGGGAAGGAGATTTGCGACACTTGATGTTTTGTCAGAAGGAAGGGTAATTTGTGGGCTTGGTATTGGCTGGTCAGAAGATGAATATCAGGCTTCCAACATCCCATTTAAAAAAAGAGGTAAACGAGCAGATGAATTCATTCAAGTATTAAAAAAGATATGGACAGATGATGTTGTAGAGTTTAAAGGAGAATTTTATAATATACCATCTTCTAAAATAGGGCCTAAACCTATTCAAAAACCACATATCCAAATTTATCTAGGAGGCTATGATCCAAAAGCATTTTCGAGGGTTGTAAACTATGGCGCTAATGGATGGTTAGCATCTATGTCTGGCGGTAAGTCACTACAAGATCTCGAGAATAGTATAAGTGAATTAAGAGATAGAGCAAGAAAGGCAAACAAAAATCCAAACGATTTTAGAATTATTTTACTAACTTATCCAGGAAGATATTTCAATAAAAGTGATGGCAGTAGTAGTAATAATAATAGCAGTTCCACCAGACTCTCATTCACAGGAACAATTGATGAAATTGGTACTGATATACAAAGGATAAAAGAGTTGGGAATAGTAGATCACATTATATTTAGTTTTAATTTCTCAGCTGAAGCAGAAAATATAGATAAGATGATAGATATAACAAAACAGTTTTCAAAATTTGCTAAATGATAAATAATACAAACAAAAGGAGAATCTTTCGCAACTGAATCGTTGTTTATGGTTTTGATACTATAGCAGTAGCAGAGAATGATAATACTAATTCAAAAGTTTTCATATATGAAGAATCGTATGAAGCAGAAAGACTATTAGTTTATGTAACTGTCACAAGGAGGTTGCTTGTGTTAACCAAAACAACGTTGAAAGAAGCACGATTACTATGCCAGTAAGCGTCGAATAATAACATGTAGTAGTAGCATATTACTATTTTTTATTTTGAATTACTGCTAACCTTTCCTTCCTATTCATAATAGCGCTTCCTCCAAATGATATTATCAGATTGAAGACAAGTGCAATCACTGCGATGTA
>JAFAQB010000016.1 GCA_019246625.1 Nitrososphaeraceae archaeon | reverse complement strand
TAGAAAAGTTATCTTCAAAATGTCGGGAATCAAATCTCAACTTTACATCGGATAACATCAGATGCATCTACTATTTTATTACTATGTTTTCCGCCATATTCATCATTTAGAATTTTGAACTTCCCTCTTCCTTTATGTACTATTTTTGCATCAAATCCAGTTCCATCTATTCGTACAAAACACCAACATGAATAGTGCTCCTCCTTCTCTTGTTCTTGTTTCTTTGTCTTGTGGGTGTTGGTCCCATAGCTAGTGAGTTTGCTTATCAGTCTAGATGTGGTAAGTGTTCTATAGGTAGTCTTGCTACACAACAAAGAGATCTGCTGTTTTATCAATGCAGTTTAATACTATTTGACTTATTTAAAGTTTATTTTGTTATTGATTAACATGTGTAAATATATAGTAAAGTTATACTGACAAATACAAAGCATAGGTAAACTAACAGCAAACGAACTTACAGGATGTAAACTTTAAATTTATTTAAGAACAAACTATATGGAGAATTTTGCAGTTGACATATACCTTATGTTTAACAGCAAGCACAATATGAGGACTGCATTAGGTGTGGATTGAGGTAAAAGGTGAAAAAAACTTAAGAGTATGACAGTAGACTAATGGTAGTACAGGTGAAACATAATCAAAAAATTTAATCACACCACTCCAAAGAGGTCTAATAGAATATCGCTTGGAATGACAAGTCTTCATTAAATCTTTACTTAATTGGAACTTCAGCTGGGCCAGTCATAGCAGGAATATTTATGCAAGCAGATCAAGCATTTGTTAAAGGCATAAGTAGTAGTAGCATTAGTGTTAGTGGTGCTGACGTATAATTTTCTCCTGCACCTAAATTATACAATATAATATTTCTTATGGCAACATTGCTTTCAATGTATCTATCGTACTTGTAAGTAATATCAGGAGAAGAACAGCAAGACCGACAATTGTCTTGAAGTAGGTTTCCAGACGATCAGGAGCTTTATTGTAAAGCAGACACGTCATTTGCAAAGACTCCAATAAGCTGTTGTCGTGAGGATGACTATATAAATAAAACCAAAGAAACATTGCTTCAGCTGGGATGTGAGATTAAACTTAAAGCTACCTAATTGCATGTAATCCTAAATACCCTTAGACATGCCTATCTGTGATGCTTGTAGCATATGCGTGTTGTTGTTGTAGTAGTTCATGTCTTTTATGAAGAACAGAATGTTAGGGCTCATAGGATGCAAATGAGAACTCAACCTAGTTTATATATAAGTTAAACAAAAACATGAACAATAGCCACAGGTCCATACTCTGTTATCTCCTGTTGCACCTGGTAATCCCGTTTAGATGAGAATGAAATATATATTTATTGCAAATCAAGACCTTTTTCATAAATGAATGTTGGAGTAATAGGTCTGGGAATGATGGGGTCACCGATAGCGACAAGACTAGCTCTGAAAGGCCACAAAATTATTGCTTTTAATAGGGATAGGTCAAAAGCAGAGAAGCTGGTTGCTACAACTGCAACAACAAAAAAACTAAAGATAGCCGATCAGCCCAAAGAGGTAGGTGATAGTTCTGATATAGCCATAATTTGTGTGAAGGACTATCAAGCTCTCGCAAACGTCTCCTTTGCAACTGGAGGATTGATTGAGACTACGAACAGAGATCTCGTTGTCGTACAGTGCAGTACTATTTCCCCGGAGGAATCAACTAAACTAGCCGATCTCTATTCGAACAGGCAGATCAGGATGCTATCTGTTCCAATATTAGGTGGCACAACTGCCATAGAAAAAGGGGAAATCACCCTGATTGGAGCTGGTCCCAAGAAAGCTTACGAAATGGCCGAGCCTATTTTGAGGGATTTAAGCGCACAAATTTTTTACCTAGGATCCGACTACCGGACCGCGAGTGCACTTAAACTAGCATTTAATATCCACATTGCTTTATTGGCCTTAGCTTTAGCAGAAGGATTGGTATTTGCTAGGGGAACAGGAGTAGATACAGCTACCTATATCAAAGTTCTTAATTCCACATACTTTAAGACTGGGATAAGCGAGAGAAAAGGGCCAAGAATTGTCAAGGGCGATTATAATGCATCATTCTATCTAATGAACATGGTAAAGGATTTAGATCTGGCTCTGCGAACAGCATATACATCAGGTCTAACACTTCCAACTACTGCTTCAGCTGAGGCTGTTTATAGGGCTTCGGAGGCGTTCGGACTATCATCGATGGATTATACTTCAGTAGCCTCTTATCTGTTAAAGATAAATGGCTTCAATACCTTCAGACCTGACAGCGAGCAAAAATAACAGGCAACTTTTGTTACCCTCTTAAATACACTCTGAATATTCCTTATTACTAAGGACATATAGTATGTGTATGAATCTTTTAAGAATGTTCAGAAATTCCTGAAGTCGCAAGGGTTTAAGATTACATTTGCAGTCTACAAACGAGAGCAATTACTTCTTTTATGAGAAAAGACTATTACCAAAGACGACGAGATAATTCATTAACAGAATAGATAGTGATTTATTGCCGTCGGGAATATGTATAAAGATATTCTTGCTACTCACTTTTTATTTCCAAAGCCGTAACTCGTATCCTATTCCAACCTAGACATGAAATTAGGTGTGGCCCTATCAAACCTCTCCCCTCTCGTATTCGTTACCTTAGATATGACATTATTTTTGGATAACACAACAAAGCACTATGAGCGGCCGAATCTGTACCTACCCCGTAACTCACAGTTGAATCTCCAACAAAAAACAATCCTTTGACGTATGATACTTCATGAGGCATCTTTTGTTTCCAAACTAAACCAGGTTCTTTTACCACACTTTCTACAAGTTGCCAAGCCATAGGACGTTCCCAAATAAGAGATTGTCTAAAATGTGGATATATTTGCTGAAGATCTTTTTTCATTAATTCAGATATCCTTGCTATATTTTCTGACTTGGCAGGATCCTCATGAGATACAGGTGTACCTACCAAGACAAGATACTCATCCCTTGGAGACACAGATTCTGTTATATTGGAAATGAAAAAGATACCCTTTGCTGTAAAGTGGTCTCCAATAGGAAAAACTACTTGTCTTTGTTTTTCTATCCTCTGTGACAAGGCAAAATGCACTTCTACTACAGAAGTTGTCCTGTTAAGTCTGTTTACTTTGCTTTTGAATTCTTCACTGAATACTCCTTTTTCAAATAGCTCATTTATAGCAAAGTATGCAGGATAAGAAATAATTACACAATTGGTTTCAATGAACCGTCCATCAAAAGTCGTAACTCCTTTCACATTACCATCTTTAACTGTTACTTTTGTGACAGGACAATTCAGAAGGATTTTGTTTCCTGTATTTGTTGTTATTGTATTGTTATTATTATTTTCTCCTGTTTGTTTGATATATTGAGCAAGGATTTTGGCAATGGTGTCATACCCGCCATCTTGTGGGTATCCAAATTCACTTGTACCGCCTCTGAAAGGATTAGCCCTTATAATCGTGCGAGCAAATTCTCCTAAAGAAATGCGTTCTGGAGTATCAGCAAATGCAAGCATACAAATAGCATCAAAAAACGATTTTGTGTTGTCATTTAGACACTTGATAGCCTGTGTCAAAGATATTGTATCCCACCTTTCTGTTTTCTTAATTGATGTAAATGCCAAAGGTAAAAGAATCTTGAGCAGCTTTATTCTACTACGAAATGGAATCATAGAAAGACCAAATATTATATCACTAATCCCCTTTGGATATCTATAGAAATTATTTGAGATACTGCTATTACTATTGTTATCATTGCTATAAAATTCAATATTTTTTACCTTAGATAATTTTAGTTTATTTTCTATGCCAACTTTCTTCAAAACTGTATAGATTGCAGACTTTTTATAAAATGGCATTATGTGAAATCCATTATCAAGTATATGGTTTCTAAACATCATAGATGATGTTCTACCTCCAACTTTGGATGCCTTTTCAAACATTGTAACTGATATCCCACTTTTGACCAGTAAAGCTGCAACACTAAGACCTCCTATTCCCGTTCCTATTATTACCACACATTGATTTTTATGTACCTTGTCCAATTTTCTTTTCTTTTCTTTTCTTTAGTTTAGAAATTCTAATGTACATTAAAAACTCTTCACAAATTATCTGACTAGTGCCTAACACAGTTAAATTATCAAAATAAACACAAGCATCATCACCTCAGAATCATTTGATTTCATACTGCTATAGCAATTTTAGTTTGGTCAATAACAACATGCAATGAGAAAATCAGGCGTATAATAGGGTCCGGAACTGCGCCAGCATATCAGATGTTTTCAGTAATAAGGAAATTCACGGATGCCGGTATAACCTGCGGAGTAAATATTGACCCTATTTTACCTTTTATTACGGATTCAGAAGAAGAAATAGATGCAATACTTGAAAGTTGCAATAGATCTGGTGTCGGCTATGTTTTTGGTGCACTCTTAAGACTAAGAGCATACATATGGGAAAGAATGCAGATAATTCTAAAGCTGCTTGGTATAAATGAAAGTATCGAAGTTTACAAAAAAGAGTTTATCGGTTTACAGAACCATTGAAGTCAGACCATAACATTGCAGCAGATGATTCCTATTCAAACAAAATACTTCAGAATTTAGAAAGTAAAGTATTGGAAAGAAGAATGATCTTTGATTTTCCAGATTTTATTGGAGACCGACATATTAAAGCAAGCAAGCAAAGTCAAAATTACGGTGCTAATAAAAATATCAAAGGGCAACAAATTACTCTTATGAGATATATGTAAAGCGGCAGATAAGAACCAACGTATTGAACGATGCATTTTAGCTTCCATCTTTAGAACAAATAGATGAAATGGAAAGGCAGCGCTTGTAGGCCATAGAATCATTTCAGATATCAGATTCAGGCAACTCAAGATCTGTCAAGTGCCAGAGATGCAGTCAGGATATATCTTATCATTGGCGTTACCACTATGGGTAACTAGAGGATAAACTATTTGGTCTCCTCTGGAGTATACATATCAGTTCTTAATATCTTGGTGAATCGAGACTAAGTTAGTTAGGATATCCAAAGAAAATGGCTTTTGTAGAAAAGTATCAATCTTGACATCTGACGATACATCTAATAATAAATTGTTATCATCTCTCTCAAAAGAGCTCATAAGTATTATCTTTACTTGCGGGTGGATTTTCTTTACTTTTTTTACAAATTCATAGCCATTCATCCCTGGCATTCTGATATCAGAGATAACTAAGTCATGGTGATCTTTGCAACCTGAATTAAAATATTCTAGTGCAGCAAATGGATCAGTAAACGTATAGACTTTAAGTCCATCCATAGCTCCTAGAGATCGCTTTATTTGATTAACAATATCAAGTTCATCGTCAACTACCACTATAGACTTGCCATTTGAAGTTATCATTGTCTTGTATCTTCCTAATTTGTGGATTGCATCTAAAAGATTGAGTATAAATAATTTATTGATAATCAGCTACTAGTGCCTAACGTATAGAGTATGGGATTCATTCATTTATTCTGTTCATGAAGATCAATTGATCTTTGGCATGCATCCTGACCATAAATTGATAACTTACCCAAATCTAGGACATGCATTCTATCCTTCATCCGAATGGTTAACTGGAGCTGGACCAATCAAACCATATGTCTTAGCTGATCTGTATGCATGGCTTGAAGCTCATTCTGGTCTTTCACATCCCTATGTTGCTACTCCTGCATCTACGTTAGCAGTAAATACAAATTCTTCTGGCAAAAGATGATAATCTGTATTCTGACCAGTAGTATTATAATAGCATTTCCACAAAGATTTCCACAAAGATAAATGATATTCTTCAAGAGACGCATTTAATAAGACATGAAGAAGCAACTATTGCCAATTCATCTGCTACTACTCAGAGTTTACTGGCTATTTATATTGGCCTAGGATGGGATATAGTTACTAACCTTGGTACTGAAGTAATATATCATACCGGTGGAATAGACGGTTATCATAGTCTTGTTGCTTTCAATCCGACTAAGCAAATAGGGTCAGTTGTATTATGCAGTTGCGATGAAAAGGATGATTTACCAGCTGATTGGGTAAATACTGTAATACTATCTTTGCTTCGTTCCTCCGGTATCTTCGCTCCAGCAAAAGCAGCCCCTATTACAAATGCTTCCCTCCCAAAATCTCTAATCTTTAACAGGACAAGGAATACAATAGTGATTAAGTTAAAAGAAAAGTCCTGTATCGAACAATGTGGTATATCTAAAGGATTAGTACCACCTGTTACAATGATTTGAGTTCTGAATTACAAAAGTTTAAATTCAAAGATACATAGCCGTCTTTTATTAATGAAAATAATAGAGCATATTCGATAGATTGCTTGAGTTAATGATTTAATCTTAATTTCTTCCCGTCATCTCATTTTCCAAAGTGTAAAGTTTTTCAGCATCCTCGATTAGTATTTTCAATTTTCTATTTTTCCATCTGTTTTTCTAATATCGATAAACGTTCTGTGGCTTGTATCATTATCTCATTTACTACTTCTTCAGCACTCTGCTTTCTCTTAAGCATGCGTAAACCTTGTCCTGATAAATATTACAGCTCCACTAGTACAGACAATATCACAAAATCCTCAAAGTTTCATTTTGTTTTAACGGTTATCAGGAACCCAATCTTTATTGTAGTCATCTGCTAGGTCCTTGGCTCTTTCACTTTCCAGCTGTCTCTCATAATAGTCTCTTTCTTTTCTTACCTTATCTAACTCTTCTCTTAGTTTCTTGTTTTGCTTAAACAATGGCCAATTAGTCACACGACACAACTCATAAACAAGATCAACAAAATCCTTGATTGGTAGTTTTTGTTTAAAGCAAAATACTAGTAGTGCTTGTAGTAAGCATTTGAGTATTTACTCGAATTCTGGTCCTTCTCTTCTTACTTGTAGTATTGTTTTAAGATCACCATCTTCATCATCACGTTCTTGTCCGCCGGCTATTTTTATGCCTGTTATCGTTTTGTCTGGTAATAATAATTCTCTTCTCAGTATTTCTCGTATTCTGACTAAAGGTGCAAAAGATTCTATACTATAGCCTTCACTTCTCACAATTACAGCAACTTGTCTTAATAGATCAAATTCAGTATCATTCTGTCTGCACTCGTTTATTATGCTGCTTACAGTACCAGCACCTATTCCTTCTTCCTTTGCTATTTGATCTCTACTTTTGCCCTGTAGCCATTTTCTAAGGACATTGACTTTTATTGGTTTTGGAATGTTACCTCCCATGATTTCGTTACTAAGGATATTATAGAAGATTTCTATATTTAAGGATTCTAAATAGTTATTCTTTTACTTAGCTTTATTGGCTTTTTGTTAGCCATAGTACATAAGGGCAGTACATAGGGGTATGTCATATCTTGATAGTATCAAGCACAAATGCTATCTGACGATGCTTTGACAAAGATATGACCTGCATTTGACAATATTATGACTCTAAAATGACTGCATCTGACGAATGTATGACCATGATATGACGGCAATCAGCAAAATATGCTTGTGGTTACATAACTTCTTTTTGTGCCTGAGGAGCATCTGACCATCATTTGACGGTATTTGACGAATATTTGGCGAATATTTTATCATGGAAAGCCTAGCGATCATCTAAATAAATCTCAGAATACATAGCTAACATATAGACTGCTATGACTTTAAAGCTTGTTATCAAGATCCATATATAGATATATATACATATCTCGCTATGGCATGTCCTATTAGTTGGTTGAGATAAAAGCAATCCAACAACCCATGGTAATTTCTTTCGCTTGGACTAATGCTCATAACTTTATTATAACATTCAGGTATATCGTTAAATGAAACAATCACATATACAGTTCAATACTAAAATAGATGAGGCTGGGGCATAATACCTTGTTCATAGTTTTGGCAATTTCTATCGATGATCTAGTATAAGGCTAGCTAGCCTCAGGGCGTCTGATGCTTTATGGTGAAAAACGATCGAACCCACCTAAAGAAGACTAGCTGCAACAACAAATGCTTCAGGGTTGATACCTTGGCCTACATGTCTACCCTCCAACGGTAATACTGAGATGTTTTGTAGTTAGGATATGGTTGAGACTGGATTCTAACAGAGCGTTGCATGGTTTCCTTGCTATGGACTACTATCCATATAATAGAAAGATAATGAAAGCATGTGGATTAACCAGCCTTCCTGATAGAAGGACATTTGATAGAAGGCTTTCGACAATATCTGTTGACATCAAAGAAAGGATAGCAGCTATGGCAGTGGTGTTTATCAAGGAAAAATCGTTGATCCTTACATTGTTACAATAGATAGTACATTGCTTAGAGCCAAAGGTTGTCCATGGCATAAATCATCAATGATCAAACAGTATTTGTTGCAGTATTAGTTAATGGAATCACAGCAGGAGGTATCGTGTTTATTACAGATTATTTTGGAATGAAAAATTCTGGAGATAGAATAGATACTACAAGGAGGGCATATTAATTGGCAAATAATAAATTGATTGGTAAGGAAATTCTTCTAAAGAAACGGCCAGCAGGATTTGTTACTGAAGACGATATTCAGCTCGTAATGGTAGATGATAATAAGTCAATATGAAATATAACATAACAATAATCTCCATAGAATCTCTCCTGTTTATGTAAGTATTGCTCTGACAAGAGCGTTTAATAGAATTAAATTTTACTTTGGATGACTACTACTGCTGCTGATAATATCATCGACATCATCAGCTTTTTCTATAGGAAATACTTTCTTGACATACCTTGTAAGCCCAATATATTGAGCTATCAAAGACGATAGAACAACACCAAAGGTTATAGTGGCAATTGTATTCTTGAGATTGCTCTCAGGCAACGATCCAACGAGAGCTATAGATAAAGCTCCACGCATACCACCAAGCACAACGATATGTCTCCAGACCATAGGTATTTTTTCCTTTGTAAATCTATTGATCGCACCAAGTATCGGATAAGTAGACGCCACTCTGGCAGCTAATACAGTAACAAAAGCTAGCATAATTAAAAGGAAATTTTGACCAATACTAACTATATTCATACTTACGCCAAGGTAAAGAAAAACAGCAGAATTTGCAAAAAATGCAATTGTTTCCCAAAAATTAAAGACAGACAAACGAACTTTTAGGCTCATATAAGCTTCCTGTTTTACCGTTACATTACCAAAGTAAAGGCCTGCTACTGCTGCTGCAACCAAACCTGAAAGACCTAAAGAATTTGCAGCTGCTACAGAACCAAATACAGTTGCAACAGTTAATGCAGTCTCTGAGAAAGGATCGTTCATTAATGCATGTAATCTGTGTGTTGCTGCAGCTATGGCCAATCCCACAACAGCTCCACCAAGGAAGACTATAACAAAGTGCTCAGTCTGGTTAATAAAATAAAGATTATTTAGTGAGAAATTATCAGAAATGAAATTTGCAATTGTCGGTGTTGTTGTTATTGGTGATGATGCTTGTGGTGGTGAAAGGACATTACTATTATTACTACTAATAGTAGTAGAGACAGCAGCAGCTGCAAATGTTAAGGCGGTAATAGATGAAAACACTATCAGACCAGTAGCGTCGTTAAAGCTGGCTTCAAATTCCATTAGTGTAGAGAGTTGTTTTGGCACCTTTACTCTTTTGAATATCTCTATTACAATTGCTGGGTCAGTTGGTGCTATTAGTGCAGCAAATGTGAAGGCAACAGAAAACGCTAGGCCAGCTATATATGTCAACAATAATCCAGCAACAAGTGTAGCAACAACTACTCCTATCGTAGCCAAGAGTAATGCAGATATCCTGATGGCCTTGAATTCTTTGTAATTTACCTTCATCATCGCTTCAAAAATCAATGGTGGTATTATGAAGTTAATAATTAGTTTAGGATCGATTCTAAACTGTTTAATATCTATTATAGTTAGACCTGCAAAATCGAAAAAAGAAATTGCAATTCCAAATCCTACCAATATCATAGTGTGTGGTATTTTACTTCTAGATGAGATAACAGCAGCTGCAAATATCATGGCTAAGAATATTGGAATTGCATATTGGGATGTAGGAAATACCTGTCCGCCTACTCCTACACCTCCTCCGCCGCTAGAAGGCGCAATAGATGACTCAATGGCGTAGATTAGTGCTATATTCAAAATAGAATCCTAGTGTTTATTTTTGTTTTATACATAATAGTTTATAGTCATTATTATTATCCTTATTGTTAATTGAGCCAGACATTTTTAATATTAATAAAAAATTGAGTTGGGTCTATTGCCGCTTCTATTAACGATGATAATGGGTACAAGCCTACGATCGAGTGATATTGGTATATCTACATTAGGCTCAAGTTTACAAATTTAACAGTATGGTATCCTGTTGCATCGGTACAAACCATGATAAAGTTTGCAAAGTGTTTTAATTTTCTATCTATGACATTTAACGTCCAATATCATGCTAGAGTATACAGATATATATTGTAGTGTTCTCACGGAAGATGAAGTCGCATCTTTAGCTGATAATGGCCTGAAAGAAGGAGGATGACTGAAATTCTTTCGATGCTTGAAATTTTAGAACGGACTTTCATCTCTATCTCTAGTGATAGCAGCTCTACGTCTGTTAATGGTTTGCTGCCATCTTGCTCCAGATATCCCAACGCCTCACTTGAACGTCAGTTTTCTATGTTATGATAAAGTGGCCACTTTTTCCTGTGCATAGTTTATCACACTGACATTTCCATTTTACTTTGGTTCTCATCCCTTATTATATCAATCGCTCCTTGTTGTTGTTAAGGTTTGATAAAACGGTAAAACAGATAAACAAGCAACAAGCTTAACATCATTAAAAAAATTTTTTCAAACGTTGAGCCAAAGCTATTGTGCGCGTGCAAACATGGTTGACCAGTTGAGCAAAAGCAAACACAAATGAAGGGACTAACTGGAGGCTAACAAATAATTAATGATAAATAGCTTGTTTAAAACTTTGGTTCATGATAAGTTTCTTTGTATTCTTCGATAAGCGTCTGCTTGATACCCTCGACTAAATTACTATTATCCTGCTTATCTCCTAATTCATCAGCATTATTTTTTGTGTCTACACCCAGAGATTCTAATTCGTTAATCCACCAACCATTCTTTTCAGGATGTTCCTCTTGAAGAATATCATCAAACATTCCAGTAGATCGTTAGAATAATATAAAAAAGGTTCCTTCAAGCAAGGACTGAGATTAGATTGACTATTAAATATTTTAATTTTGGCTATTTTGGTTGTTCTGTGTTAGCAATCAGTTGATAGGATATGGCTGTGGCGAATATATGCCAGTACTGTAATTTATACTGGAATACTAGTTGTATCGCTTACATACTTTGCACTCTATTGGGAATCGTTTGCTGCGGCGCTGGTTATATCCAGGAAGTATAGCCTCTGATCTGAAGGTTGCATGTATTATAACAATGTCAGATGACCAGTCATCTGTAGAATACCGTATTAGCACCTACTATGTACGTGCTTTGGGTAGTAAAGTTCGTTGTAGACACCATGTGAGATTGTTTACAGCCTCTGCTTCCAACTCTCCCTTCGTTGGATGTTAGGCATGGTATCGAGTATGTTGTTCTTGTCTTTAGAGTATTACATTAAAATCATACAGGCCTTACTAAAACAACGCCAAGGACATGCTGCTGTTGCAAGCCCGGCAAAGCAGCAAGAGCAAAATACTATCTAGAGTCTGCGTTGTAATTTTGCAAAGAGAAGTATCGCTGCAAGTCAGCAACTATCAGGAAAACCAATGTCTTAGAGCAGGTAAATGCAACAACGCTGCTTTAGGTGAACAGAAGCTAGGTAATGATAAAGCGGTAACAGGATTTGCTGACCAGAGTAAGAATGTACAAAGCAGGATAGTAGTAACACCGACACCGATAGTGAATCCAACTCCTAAAGTGACCCCGACACCAATACCTACTGGATGTCCTCCAGACAATGTGCTTGATGTAACACTCCAGGGGGATCTAAATACAGGTGTAAACGGAACAATTTTGCCTGAAGGGACAACATTGTGTTTACCGCTTACCTCAGGTACTCAGATCGTTACTGTGATTGGTACCGAAACAACTTTTCTTTAACCTTCCAACCATCGAGTCATAATTTCCCCGGTATAATCCGCCATTCAGTTAGCTTCTGCAGGAAGAAGAAGATAATAAGTAATCTTACAAGATAAGGTCCTATACGCGGAATTGTATCTTAAATTGAGGTTGTTATGACGCAATCTCAATCCAGGATAATTCTTCGTTGCTAGATGGTTCATCTTCATTTGGTGCGCAAACATCGCCTGTTGTTGGTATTGGCTGTAAATGGCATATTCGCTATCGCCAAAAATAATGGCATATATATTGGGATTTACTCTTAAGGCCTGAACTACTGCCAGGATACTAGAAGTTAGTAGTGCTCCTTCTTCTGTCAAAAGTCTATTTACAGTGATAAATCAAGTTCACTAACTTGCCATTCAACAAATATAGGACCACTAGGACATCAGTAAATATTGGCTTGTTGTCGATAATAATATTTGCGTTGTCCTTGAATGTTGTACTATTTCCCTTTAATAATATCTTTGCAGTAGGCGAGGGTATTAAACATGTAGTCTCAATATCCAGCCATCAAGTGCCAAAGAGTAGTGCCACTCCTCAATTTACAATGTAGTACATAGTACTAAACATGTGGACGTGCAATATAAGAACTACAATTAGTCAATCTATTTTACCCTAATGCAAACAAGAATAATTTCAGAATTAAAGAATGGACTCTGTAACCACAGAGTAGAAGTCATAGGGATTAATAGTGAAATTAACTATGAAAATGCCTGCAGGTCTAGGGTTATTTATCAGGGAATTCAGCAATAGAAAGTGAACTAATGAATGAACAATAATAACAAAACTCAATTCCAGAAAGTTTTGATAATAGGGCTGGGACAGCTAGGCTTACCTGTAGCAAAATATGTTAAAGAGAAAGGATTTGATAATGTTTACGGCTATGATATTAGTCCTAAAGCAATGGAGCGTGCAGAAAAAACAGCAGGAATAAAGTTAGCCAATGATTTTAGTGATTTTGATGTTTACATTCTATGCGTGTCTACCCATAAACCTGATGATATATTTACACCACAAATAGAAGGCTTATTGTCTATAGTAGATAGGATATCAAAGGAAGCAAAGAGAAATAGAGCACTTGTTTCAATAGAAAGTACTATTCCAAGGGGAACATCAAATAAAGTGTTTGAAATGCTCAACCATAGATTACATGTAGCTCATGCACCACATAGATGGTATGCTTTAGAAGAAAAAGAACATGGTGTAAATCAGCTTCGTGTAGTTGGTGGAGTTTGCAATTGCTGTCTTGAAGCAGCAATGCAGTTCTATGGTGGAAATAGTAGTGAACGTGTTGTTGGTGATAATAGTAGCATTACTGCTAATAACACAATAATAACAGATGGCAATGACAATGAAAATAGCCCTATTACAAGAAAAAGTCTTGGAGTTCCTATGCACCCTGTTTCAAAAATAGAAACTGCTGAATTATCAAAGATTGCTGAAAATGCACATAGATATTTACAAATTGCATTTGCGGAGGATCTATATCTATATTGTCAAACAAATAACATAAACTTTTCTGAGTTAAGAAACGCACTCAATACTAAATGGAATGTGGAGATTCTAGAACCAAGAGAAGGAATTGGAGGACATTGCTTGCCAAAAAATACTAAATGTTTTTGCAATCATCAGAATCTATAAAAAGTAAAATATTAACAGCAGCTATGGAAGTAGATTGGGATTATAGGAGATATAGGCAGGCCAGACTGAGTAAATCATGTGAATTACCACTTTCCAGTGATATGTCTGAACTACAGCTTGAATGTCCTCACTGATCATAATAGCAAATAAAATGTGGCTAAAGTACGTCTATTATTTCCCATAAAGATGTATGAATGTCTCTAAAGTCTTATATAACATAGTTTAGATTTAATTTTCTAATTACGTCTACTAAAAAAGAATATCTTGATAGGTATAGCTGGTGGATAAACGAATTAGAATCTCTAGGGTTAGCAGTTAATAAAGTAAATGAGTTAAATAATATAAAAGAAGTCAGTAGTCTATCTAACAACATAAAGAGGGTATTGTTTCAAGATTACAAAACTCTTTACAAAACCCCTTTAAAGATATAGTCGTTTGACTGTTAGAAATATTTTTCACAGTCAGATCAGATTTCAAAAGAAAAAATATTAGATAAAAAGAAACAGAGGACTAGATAATAATTTACTTTCATAGTAAATAAATTATCTAGCATTCATTTAACAACTACAGAAGAGGTTTCCATGACAACTCATATACATCAGTGTAGTCGTTGTGGTTGTCTTTATCAGCATAATGATGACAAGTATTGCAATTATCGGTTTTATGATGGAAGGTGTAGTACCTGTTCTCTACGAATGAGTCAATAATGGGGACTTGTGACATTGATCTTTAATTAAAAAAAGAAGGGGTTTTCGACTACAAGCATTGGTGGAGAATTACTACTACTGCATATGATTTGGTCATACGTCTGGTTTGCTGTAAGAAATCATTTAAAAGAAAAATACAATAAAGACTCTAATAGTTTCCATCAATAGCCTTAATTGCAAGTGATCAGTAAATAAATTCAAAACAGAGGAGGGCAAAATAATATTGATAACGTTATTATTATTACAATTTTTGATGCCACTATATAAAAAATCATGATCTTTCTAGATGATCTAAAAGTCCCAATTTACTTTAAGAATAATAATTGACTACTTTTTTATAGATTTTCTCGAAGAATATAAAGTGACTTATAGAATATAGACTATATTAGTATAATACTGTTATGTCTAATACTCCAGATAATATTGTAAAGGAAAGAAGACGGCAGCAGAGTATAAAAACAGTTTCTCAAGCAGAGAGTATAATTTCGAGCCAAGTATTTGATAAAAGAAGAACTGAAATTTATGAGTATCTAAAGTTATTTGGATACAAGCCCGATAAGACAATAATTCAGGTACATATAACTGGATTTTTCCGTAAGAAGAACCAGGCGAGCCAGAAAGAAAGGGAACGTTACAGAGCAGCAGTAAAAAAATATGGAGGAACCTCTTTTGTAATTGTTGGAAGAACACATGATCCATCAATAACAGAAAGTGTCGTCAGGCCAAGAAAGAAAAATCCGCTGGACACAAGTCCAGGATACGTGGGATATTTATGGAAGAATAAGGATCCACAGAAAAGAGATCCCCATCAAATAATACCTCTAGATTTTACTCCAATTCATCTACCGTATCCTCAAGATTGGAAGAATCTGTTTGCAACCAAAGGATTTATGTTAGCATTACATGTCCCAGTTTCATTTGCTAAAGATAAAAACAGACTTACAAGAGCTCTTTATCGTATTAGTAAAAATGGTGTTGTTGATATCAAAAATGAGTGGACATTTCTTAATGAAATAACACAATTTGGGATTGACAATACTATTAGTAATAATAATAATCAGATAACTGGAATCACTACTGCAGGTACCAGCAGCAGTACTACTAGTAATAGTTCGGATTATGCTTTTAACAACAAAGCTAAGAAGATTGATAATAATGAAGATCCTCTAAGGATAATTAAAATGAGATTAGCCAAAGGTGAAATTAGCAAGGAAGAATATGAAGAATTGCGAAATGCAATAGCTTCATAACCTTTTTGAAGCCCTTCACTTCAAATAGGAAACGCCGCTAATGCAGCAAAGTGAAATTATTCTTTCTGTTGTTAGTCTAGAGCCACAATTACTTTTGTTTGAGTTATATAATAATGGATTTATCCATCCTAGAATTTTTTGCCTGTCATTATCATCATTTTCCAAGGATTTTGCAAGATCCTGTTTCTGTTCCAAAATATTTTTCCAAATACCTTCAGATTTCTTGATGACTTCAAAGGCATTTAATAGAGTAAAATCAGTGCGAAGTATGCTCTGCAAGTCTTCCCATTTGACAGGCATTGACACAGTAGCTGAAATAATAGGTCTGACAGAAAAGACAGACGCTATTGTTCTGCCAATAGAATTCTGATTATGATCGAAGAAAACCTTCCCTTTTCTCTTAATAGCATCCAATTCCATTGTGACTTTTTGTGGATATCTCCTGTGAGCTGAGCAAAATCAAATCCGCTTCCAGTATGACATTCGTTATGAATTGCAAGTAAAAGAGAACCAAAATATTCTTCTCTATTGCCTTCTCCTCTTGTATATCCTATTACCACACAATCTTGTGTGAGTATGTTCTTTATCTTTAGCCAATCGGTAGATCTTGTTCCTTGTAGGTAGTTACTATATTTGTTCTTGGCAATAAGTCCTTCAAGGTTCAAGCTCTTTATCCTCTGAAAAATATCTATGCCATGCTCTTCAAAAAAATCAGATATTCGTATTCTACTATTATCGCTAATAGCAAAGATATCAGATAATTTCTTTCGCCTTTGTATAAATGACAAAGGTTGTAAATTCCTGCTGTCAAGATGTAGAACATCAAACAAATAAAATGTGGCCGGCATCTTATTGGATAGGTTTTCTATATCTTTAATCGAATCTAAATTCATCCTTCTTTGATGACTTTGAAAATCAGGTTGTCCTTTGTTGTTTAATAATACTATTTCCCCGTCTAAAATAATTGATTCTTTGCAATTTATTAGCTGATTAACTGATTCTGTAAATTCAGGATATCTGTGAGTAATAGTCTTTCCATTGCGAGATACTATTTTTAAGATTCCTTTTGTTTTATGCAAAAACACAATAGCTCTTACTCTATCCCACTTAACCTCAAATACCCAATCCTTGTTATCAAAGGGCTGATCAATAAGAGTAGCCAGCATAGGTTTGATTGCAGTTGGAAATTCACAAGAATCTATTTTATTATTATTATTATTATTATGATAGTAAGAGTCAATGACTATTTTGTTATCGTCATCAATATTGTTAGAAACTCTCATAGCCTCGTCTTCTAATCGATAAATCCATCATACACTGCTGTTTGATTGTTATTGTCTGGAAATTAAAACTTGTAGAATTGTCCTGTATTTACATGTAATGACATTTTTATACGTTCTATTTATTTGATGTAATATTCGTAATTTTACGTTAGTCCTTCTCTTCTGATTCTTCTTTCTTTACCCATTCATTTCCCTTTTTCCGGTACTGCTTTTTGACAGCAGACCATGCTGCTTTATGTGCTACCTCTTCTGCACTCTGTTTTTTACCGCCTCTTCTTTTTTCAGGGTTTTGATATTGATCTATAGCACTAGCGTGTGCTTTTTTATATATGTGCTGTGCATGTTCGGGTAAAGAATCGATTTGCTTCTTTGTTCTAGTAGACAATTGTTTATTGCCGCCACCCCGTGTGCTACTTCCTCCTCTCTTGGACTTTGGCATTAGCTGCTAAAAATATATAATACATGCTATAAAAACATCACTTTTAGAGGTTTCTTATTGAACATAAGAAAATGCTTATAGTTATTTGAGTTTATTCTATAAATTAGATAGAATTCTTACATGTCAACTCTAGTTAATCAACCGAAGATTTGTCAATACGATATCGTCTGCAAAGTAGTAACATGTCATGGTATCATAGTACACTTCGCTTGCCTACACAGTATAGTATCCATTCGATGCTTGCATTTTTGTAAGAGGGCAAGCGCTTTTCAAAAAGCGCCTACCTCAATGTAAAAGTACAGTTGCGGCCTCCTATAGTCACGAACTTGTTACTTCTACTAGTATAACTACCTCGTGTCTTTACCTTCCATATTGTTCAATTTCAGTTTTCCAATGAATCAGTAACCAAAAGACTGAACATTCTTGTAATAATTTGACAATAGTGTAGATAGCATCCTTCTAGTTCTATCTATCATATATTCATATAGAACTGAGGATATAATACAGAGCACCTTATCCCAAGAGATATCGTCAAGCATTTCCCATGAAATGGCTAAATCACTAAAGAGGAATATTCCATCCCTAATGATAGCATAGTAATAAAAATGATGGAGGCCAGACATTGTAGTAATGTGAAAAAAACAACAACAACAAGAATAGGTATCATGGCATCTCATGAACAAGTAAGTGCAACTGATCTATTAGCTGATGTTATTGCTATGGAAGAAAATGAATTAGAAAGATGCTGGGTTAGTGACCATTATATGCCATGGTGGCATGATGGAGGATTTGCGGGTGCCACATGGCCATGGTTAGGAGCAGCATTAGCCAAGACAAACAAGATAAACATTGGAACTTCAGTAACAGCACCAATTTTGAGGTATCATCCTGCAATTGTAGCTCAAGTATTTGCTACGTTAGGATACATGTTTCCTGAAAGAGTATTTTTAACTCTAGGAACAGGAGAAGCAGTAAATGAAGTTCCTTCTGGAAACAATTGGCCTTCTAACCTTGAAAGATTTGAAAGGCTAAAAGAAGCTATAACTCTTATCAAGAAATTATGGAGAGAAGAATGGGTTGATTTTAATGGCAAATATTATTGGGTAAAGGATTCCAACCTATATACCAAGCCTAGAAATCCAATTCCATTGTTTATTGCAGCAATGAAGCCACAAGCGGCTAGACTGGCAGGTCAAGAAGGAGATGGTTTGGTTACAAATGAGCTTAATCTAGAAAACCTAAAAGACAAAGTGTTGCCAGCTTTCAGAGAAGGTGTTGAGAAATCAGGAAGAGATTATGACTCTCTAACAAAAGCTGTATTTATGCCAGCTTCTTATGACCAAGACAAAGAGAAAGCAATAAAGTCAATTGTTTTTTGGAAAGGCGCAATGATAAAGGCTTTTTTTGAAGCAGACATTCATGACCCTAGAGAGATCCAGGAAAATGGTCTAGTAGTTGGTAATGAGACCATGGAGCAAATGGCATTTGTCATATCAAATGCTGAAGAAGGCATAAAGAAGGTAAAACAATATGCAGAATTGGGATTTACTGACATTGTATTAATCAACTCTAGCCCTGATAGAAACAATTTGACAAGACTGCTTTCAAAAGACATAATTCCACAACTCAGAAGAGGTTAGTAATTTGATATCGTGAACGGGGACGAGACAACGATGGCAACCATTTAAACCATTATAATAACCGGCACCACCTGAAAGCGGGGACGTTCTAAGCAATGACTATTAAATGATATAGCTTTGTTATTACCACCAATTAGTCCAGATTATGTATATAAATTCTTTTAACCAACAATTTCAAAATAACTTCAGCACCTACTCGCTTATTATTAGATTATAGATAGAATGCTTCATACACAGATATATTATGAAGATAAAAATCATGCTTTACAGTACAGGCAGTTATCCTACTAGAATTACTTTATCTATCCATTTTCGGATAATCACATATCAATCCCTATCGCTTTGTTTGCGCGTGAGAGTCTCATCGGTGAATAATTGTCACTTCGAACAAGAGGACTTAAAATCTATATGTCTTGAACTGTGGTCTATTGATATGAGGAAATGATATCATATTTACCCTATCAAATAATAATCTCAAGTCAGCAGAACTAAAACTAATTTACTTTTCGGGGACGTGTTTTATGAATTGATGTAGAATTGTTGTGGTTAATGTTGTTCCCGCTGTTCTCAGTATTTTCGTTTGATTGTTATCTTCAATATGTTGTTGTTGCTTATATGCGCCATTTAGTTGCCATGGTATTATCCATTGAGCGTATGCATTATTTTCAGTAACAATTGACATCAATACTAGTGCAAAACCAGTAGCTATTGCTATGGCAAGCGGCATCAATTTAATAAGAATCAAAACCAACGATTTACCAACTGCCCCTAAATAAAAATGATAGTAGTAAATTAATATTGATAAAGTCTATCATTTGGAAGTGAGTTAACAACAATAACAACAATCAAGAACACGTTAGGACCATAGAGCAAATTGTTTGAAGAGACAAGCTATGAATGATGATGATGTCTGCACCACAAAGAGAACACATCGAATTGAGTTTTAATGTTGATTATCAAATAAAAAAGCGTGTACGTGTTAAATAACATTTTGACCTCTTAATACTGGCTAAATGTCAAGAGTAAAAAGTATAGGATCTGCTAATAAGTACAAAAGTAGAATCCAACTTCAGGCAGCGGTACTAATAATTGTTTCAATCCCTGTCCTGTAATAGGATTTACAAGTGAACCATCTATAATAGCTGCTCAACCAACAACAACGGCTGTTATACCGGGAAGCACATCAACAACAGGAGCTAATGGTAATAATACTACAACTGGTGCTACGAAACCTGTAAACGGTTATAACACACCACAAGGGCATCTATCAGCCATAAGACATGTTTTTGACGATCCTGCTCTTCGAGTGCAGCATTACTGTAAGCCTGATGCTAAGATAGTTCTACTATGCCAGCTTTATGACAGTACCTCAAAGAACAGTACCCTTATAGGAGTAGAGTATATCATTACAGCAGATCAATACACCTCATTACCAAACAGAGAAAAACCAAACTGTCATCCCCATAGAATAGAGTTTGCGCCTAACAGAGCTGATCCAACGTTTCCAGAACTTCCCGCAGTCGAAGTCAAAGCTTTAATGGGTAAACTAACGGATACCTATGGTAAAGTCATAATTACCTGGAATCCAAAGGACAGGCTGCCAGCTTTTCCGCCACAAGTAGAGCAGGTACAACATCCATTCATGGTCAACGCTACTGTAAAACCTGATGTGCATGTAGAGGTAGCTTTAATCAAACTCTGAAGTACTAACTAGAACACCTCTATTACTTCTTTTGCTTTAATATTTTATAACGACTTATCAGTTCTATGAGTTTAGCCAGGTACGGTTTTGTCATGCCCATGTAATATCTTTTGACTATGGTATGAAAGGAAGCAACTAGGTATTATAAAGAATACAAGAGACTAAATCAACTATACAAATCATATCACTCCTTATGGAAAGAAGATCATCATCGTTCACTTCCAAGCTTTGAAATCACATAATGTATTCGAGAAAATGCTTGACTCTTGATAAGAAAGAGGTTTGCAAATGCCATAAAGACTAGTGTTATTAAAATTCTGGAGCTTTAATAAGATATAATATCAAAGCCTTCAAAACAAGCAGTATAAAAACAAAAGCTAAAAATAGATTTACAAGTTTTCGAAAACCAAGCATAGAACTAACACAGAAGTTGAGAACATACACCAACATAATGTTAATACTTTACAAAATGACATAGGTCAACTATTTAATCAAAGATCAGAGCTGTAGCAGCAAATTGTCTTCAGGTTTAGGGATAGTAATAGAAGGATTGCTAAAGAGGTTGTAGATAGGCTTTTAGCAGAACGTAAATCGTTATTCAAATTATAATAAGATAACAATGTAAAGGTCTTACTATTTAGAGAAGAAAATAATGGAGTCTATTATTGTCGTAATACATAAAAGAACACAACGGCCTCTCTAGGTTAGATTTATTGTTAGTGCTTTGTTTTGTTTTTTACCACTATACATATAATTTCATAGACGTGTTGATCTATACCCAAAGTATTGGCTAAATCGGCCCTGTAGAAACCAAGTTTCTTTCTGATTACTCAGTCAAAGCTTTCTAAGAGCATAATGCTCTATACTTATTGAGGGAGTCAAGGTATGTAATAAGATTAGCTAATACCACCATGATGCATGTTTTTTTGGAGTGCTAGAATACCTTTATCTCTATTCAGAAAGAAAGAGTAATCACATATTCACTGTTTGGCAGCAGCAGCATTTGATATTGTTGTTAGTAATAATAATAAGACAATATGAAGGAAAGAGTTATCGGATGTTTTGTGAATGGTTAATTGATGGAAGCATATTATCTCAGAATATTTCTACAATTATCACAACGTATACCTCCTCATTATACTACTCTTCAAAAGTTTTCTTGCAGGATTAATGGCACATTATTAGAGAAGATAATTTCCTCATTCATATTATTAATTAATTAATTGAGGGTGGGGCATAATTCTATCGCATAATTTTCTCATGCTTTTATTCGAACTAGCTTCCTAGCATGTGTTTGATTGCTTTTGGATGTTCTTTACGAGTCTTACAATTGTAATAAACAATAATTTGATAGAGTAGTACTGATAGCAGCACCATTGCTGATGCTTTCTGATATCCTTTTACTGGTAAAGGGTCTATTTTGAAGACATCTTTGATATGCTCTATTAATGGCTCAACAGATATACCTCTCCAAGAGTAAATTGTATGTCCTAACTCTGAATCATAGAAATTTATCAACTGCAGTCTGTCACTTGGTGTATGGTTGTATATTTCTGATACAGGACATACCAATTCAAATCCTCCATCTATACTCAAATTATACAACTTATGGTCATCATATCCTAAATCAGCCGCCATGTAACGTACTTCTACTTGCGAAAGTGAAGATGTTATTGTAGGATACATCTGGTTATCGTATACGTTAGCTTGAGTGAAGTCTGCAGATAATGGTACTATTAATGAACCCGTACTTGATATCAAATGTAATTTATAACCAAATATCCAGCCTCTTGTATGGCTAAATCCCCACTTCGCATTAGTATCTATACCTGAACGTGGTAATACTCCTTTGCTAATACATGATTTGTGCCATACATGTCCTTTGGCTTTTAGTAATGTACTATCTATTGCAACAATATATAGGTCAACTAGCTTTTCCTTTACAAACAGATTTGCCATAGCAGCTATCCGTTCTTTGATGTCAACGGATATTGTCGAAAGCCTTCTGTCAAATGTCCTTCTATCAGGAAGGCTAGTTAATCCACATGCTTTCAATACCTTTCTATTATATGGATAATAATCCATTGCAAGATAATCATGTAATGACCTGTTGGAATCCAGCCTTAGCCATATCCTAACTACAAAACATCGCAATATAACGGTTGGATGATAGACATATGGTC
>JAFAQB010000014.1 GCA_019246625.1 Nitrososphaeraceae archaeon | reverse complement strand
AAGAAAATAAAGTTAGCCAAAATGATATTATAACACATACATAATATATACCCGATTAACGCACGTTGTTTAATTACCACCTTGATAGTGAAAAACCCTGGGACTATTAGTATTATTATTGTTCTTGTAACACTTATTCCTCTAGCGAGCTTTTTGCTGCCGATCGCAGCACATAGCCAAATTCTCTATTTGCCTAACGCTCAAAGAGCCGAAAAAAATCAAGGAAATCAAGAGGATAGTATTACAGCAAGAAATGAATCTAATAATTCTATACCCTCGAATTCAGGATATGCAAGTAGTAGAAATGCTAGTAAAGTCGTAATTATAAATTTTGACGATTCGCATAAGAGCCAATACGAATATGCCAAACCAATCCTAGACAAGTATGGGTTTAAGGCCACCTTCTTTGAGGTCTGCGATTGGATAGGAACAGTTCATGACTCAGATAAGGGAATGTCTTGGCAGGATATAGCAGCATTACAACAAGATGGCATGGATATAGAATCCCATACTATGACCCATCCACATTTAAATGAATTATCGCCAGCAGATTTAGATTATGAAATAGGCCAATCAAAACAATGTTTAATTGATCATCGAATCAATGCAACAATTTTTGCATACCCGTATAGCGACGGATCGAATAATTCAACTGTTATAAATACGGTTGCTAAATATTATAATCTAGCCAGAACGGATAGTAAATTTCCACTTACATTTCTGCACTGTATTGGTGGTGGTGATAATGTAGGAAAGAACCCCGTACCCTCCAATCAAACAAATTGTGGAACATCAACCTTTGCAGATAGGTACTCTATTAACAGCTGGAGTCACCGCCATATTGAAGGTGACTTTTCATATGTTCATGGCGTATGCACTACTGGTGTTTGCCTCTACTACAACAATTCCCAAATGCTTGAGAAGTTCATTGCAAACGTTAACAGTCAAAATAATTACAACACGAGAGGAATAATAAGGGCGATTCCTATTATTATATATCATACCATCGTCACATATCCTGATGTAAGCTATAGCAAGAGACCAGTCGATACTACCGTGAATCTGTTTGATGCCGAAATGAAGTATTTACATGATAATGGATTTAGAGTATTGACCATGGCTGATCTTGGATATAATGAAAATGGCCATTATCTATACATAAAAAATACAAGCCAGGGTCAAAAATCTGAAATGGTTTTTGCAAGCAATGGAAGTAGTAATAACACCCAAGTGTGGCTAGATAAACAATCCAATATCAAAATCCAGTTTAGCCATTTACCTCCATATCTTTTTGTAGGGAATAATACTCAACTAAATTTTAAGGTAACAGATCTAAAAACTGACAAGCCTTTGCAAGTATCATATGTGCATGCCTTGATAACAAAGAATGTTACTGCGAATGATAATATCAGTAAACTTAATAGAACTTCTAACAAAGATGATTTCGTAACATTTGGCAATATGACTGCGCCTAATGGTATTTTCTCTCTAAGACATCAATTTAAACTAGAAGGAATATACCAAATTATTGTCAAATTAAATACATATGATGGCAAAGTTGTATTAGCATCATTTAGTGTTCCCGTGAGCACAAGTTAGCATTGTCAACTACATGGATGTAGTGTCACGTCTACATGACCGGTATTGCTATCATCTTTATCAGCCTTTATAGCACCGGCATGATACCCCTACATTCTTGACCTGTTCCACCTTTACAAAGATGTCACCATCAAGTTGATGAAGTATTGCATTACTTTGATAAACATGTTCCTTAGTTGATGATGCAGCCCTTGAGAATAAATCATTCTCACCAAACCTGATTAGAATCAAGCTTGGAAGTACTGTTATATGGACTAACAACGACAACAAGATGCATACTGTAACATCAGGAGTCCCTAATACCCAAGCGCTGGGCAAACATTTGACTCTGGTTTAACAGCACTTATAATGCCAACTAAAATATATTCGCATAAATTTACAAATACAGGGGAATTTTAGTACTTTTGTAGGAAAGATTCTTGTTGTTCCCTAATTGCCTCATCAGCAGTTTCCGTTTCCTTAACACTAATAAGTTGGACTAGCTATCAAGATAAAAGAAAATATGTCAAAATATTAATGATACCCGACTAGCTCTCAAAGACATGCGGCTTTCCTATCAAGACAGCTTTCAATAAGTTCCAAAGCAGCCTCTTGGTTTGCCCTTACCGCCGTACGGGTGGACTACTCCATTGTTCCCTCGAACTGGATCTATACCTATTCCCCTCAATATGGCGGCAACTCATCATTTCTATGGACACAACAGGCCTTTACCTATTGTGCAGATTCTGAATGACGGATCGTTCTTCTGTTTTGGCTAGTCGGATGTATTATTATATTATTTATTACAAGGATCTCTATATATGGTTTTAAGTTTAAAGTAATTGATAAGGATATTGAAAATCTTGGAGATATGTGATCGTGCATATGAATTTAGCATGCATGTACAGCTGAAATAGCTAAGGTGTTACAATATCTCAGATAGATAGAATATGTATGATGTATTTCTATCTTATTCTATTCGTATTATTTACATTCTGACCTTGCGCTCCGATAGTTCTTTGTGTTTCTGCTGTGCTGATGTAATTCTATCAGCAATAACATGCCTCCTTCCATTTTTTGCCTCAATTATTATAAACCATATTTTAGGCAAAGCTTCTACTTATCTTTGGACTTTCGTTATCCTTGCTCTGCACTTATTTTAAATGTCATGATTAAACCATTATCTTGAGTAACTATCTGATGAATCATTACTGTTAGCCATGTATTTTTTCTCGTACTCCTGCATATATGATAATTGTCATAAACCTTATTATGCATATGTTAAACTAGCCATGACACAGACCAATAATAACAAAAAGCCGTTTCCAAAAGTGCCCGATGAGGCAATAGTTAAACCAGAAGAAGAAAAACCAGCAGAAACCGCAATAGCACCAGAAGAGGTGGATAGTAAAGATGAAGCAGAATATGAACAAATGAAGTCTGCAGACCATGATATGGATGGAGATGATAATCCGGACTTAGATCCAGAAGCCTAGGGACGAGATTGTCTCTTGCCTGATGATGTTGTTATTCAGATCAAATCACTTACTTTTTTACCTCTCATGACCAAATGATAATTTTATACCAGTCTGCATTTCATGTATTTGGATCTACTTGTGACAATTTTGTAAGACCTTCTTAAATATGCCGTTTGAGCTGCATATTAATATTTTTATCAGAATTACCGACTAATTCAACTATCTCCTATAAGTGTATATGATACATGAAGGTGTGTAGGACTTCTTGTAATTCGAGGTTATTTGTCTATTTTTCGAAACACATTACTTAAAGCCCAAAGCCTTTGCAATTAATTGTACAGTTGACTTCTTTCATATGCATAACAGATATCAAATCGTATTCAATAAAATAATATACATTAAAGAGAAACAATTTGTCACACTGGGTTCATTTAGTCAAAGGACCATCGATGGTCTCTTTAGAAGGAATTGGCCATGTATTTGGAAAAGATGTTTCCAATAGCAACGTCTATGTACATGCTGGTAAGATTTTACCATTTGAGATCAGTTCAAATTGTAATATTAAAATAGAAAGTGGTGAAAGTTGGCTAGCTCATAATTCATCCGCTGGCACATCGATATGGAGTGACATTATTCAAAAGATTTTCTATGAAAAAGTTCAAAAAACAATATTGATTGTGGGGAGTAGTGATGCAGGCAAGTCCTCCCTTGCAGTGTATATTGTAAATGAGGCATTAAAAAATGGTTTTACACATTGTTGTGTAGTAGATGGAGACATAGGTCAAGGAGATCTGGCTCCACCAAATGCTGTTGGTGGAGCGGTTATAACGAAACAGATAACTGATCTACGAGATATCGACGGAGAATTTTTTGAATTTGTAGGAAGTACCAGTCCTCCAGGGTTTGAACACATCATTATCAATGCAATCAAAAGTATCTTAAAACAATTTAGCCCCTTTTGTAGTATTTGTATAATCAATACAGATGGTTATATTCTAAACAACGGTATTGACTATAAGGTCAGGGTAGCGCAAGAGTTGCGGCCTGATTTGGTCGTATGCCTTGGTGAGGTTTCCTTATTTAATACCTTCAGAGCAAAGTTTGGTTTATCACCTATACTGTTTGGAAAACCTCCTAGCAATGTGATAAAATCCAGAATTGACCGGAGTCAGAGAAGGTTAAATCAATTTCAAAGATATATGTTAGAAGAAAAAGACAGCAGAAGTAATATTATTTCTAAGTCCTTAAATGAAGTTAAGTTTGTGTTCAAAGGAAAGTTGTATCCCACTGCATGGACCACAAGGTATGGCTCTTTACATTTGATGAATAACAGAAACAGCATTCAAATCATGAGAAGAAAACTTGCAAATATGTTCATAGCAGTAGGATCTGATCGTAGAAATATTTTAGGATTTGGTGTTATATTAAATGTTTCTCGCAGTACGGTACATATCAAATCAGATGTTGATAACTTTAACAAAATTTATCTTAGCAACTCTAGAATAAATGAATGAGACGTATTGGAATTTAGAATGACTAATTGATGTAGTTTAAAGCTTATCAACTGTATTTTTATATTATCCGCATCATAGATAAAGTTTCACTCTGAATAGGTACAATCTATGCTAAAATACTTGTATTCGTATTGTTCAATTGGTTAGTCCTGATCTTGTTCTTGTTCTATAGATGGTAGGCTATCAGAAGATTTGTGGGGTTATAATTCCACGAAGATTTCTCTTGCCTTCGTTGTATAGATCTAAAGCTTTGCTTTCTCTTTTAGTGTGATTGTTATTACTTGACAAATGCGTTATGATGTTACTAATATAAAGAACGTACTTGAATATATCTCTTGGCTCATATCGCCTGATATCAGTCTTTGTTATCCTGATACCTCCATTCTTTCCCTGATTTCACCTGTTACCATTGCATATTTTTACGGAACTTGAACAAGAGATAATGGAGGGGCTATAATGGCTAGGCCATAAAATAAATCTAAAAATGTGGTTTGCTAAATGGTATTGCAATGAGAGTTATCTTCCTCTTGCTCTTAGAATAGGACATTCATCCATGTTTGTAATACCTAGTATCAGATAGCCTGCATGAGAGGCTAGACCGCAAAACCGCTGATTGGATGGAAAAAGGCAGCGTCGAACAATAAAGTCTGAAGGGCGGAATGATAGGGGAGAATGTTTTTGTGGACGATCTGACCTAATGATTGCATCTTGAAGGGGAAACAATGCAGAAGCGCAAACTAGGAAACAGCAATTTGGAAGTCTCAGCCATTGGGCTTGGCTGCATGGGAATGAGCCATGGCTACGGCCCTCCTGCAGACAAGAAGGAGATGGTTGCTCTTATAAAGAAAGCAGTCGAACGCGGCATCACATTTTTGACACAGCCCAAGTCTATGGTCCGTTCACTAATGAAGAACTTGTAGGAGAAGCCCTAGCTCCATTTAACGGGCAAGTAGTCATAGCTACAAAGTTCGGGATCAAAATCGATGCCAGCGGGCAGCAGGTTGTGGATAGTAATCCCGAGCACATCAAACAGAGTGCTGAGGACTCGCTTAGTAGACTTAGGGTCGATGCCATAGATTTGTTCTATCAACACCGTGTTGATCCGGAGGTGCCGATCGAAGATGTCGCGAGGGCAGTGCGAGGCCTAATTAGAGAAGGTAAGGTCAAACACTTTGGCCTTTCTGAAGCAGGAGTGCAAACGATCAGCCGGGCGCACGCAGTCCAGCCGGTAACTGCAGTCCAGAGCGAATATTCGCTATGGTGGAGACGCCCAGAAGAGCAACTGCTTCCAACGCTTGAGGAACTCGGAATTGGATTGGTTCCATTTAGTCCTCTTGGCAAAGGCTTCCTCACGGGAAATATCGACGCAAGCACGAGATTCGATAGTTCCGACTTCCGCAACATTGTTCCTCGCTTTACACCGGAGGCTCGGAAGGCGAATCTGGCCCTGGTTGATCTGCTTCGCAAGGTTGCAGAACGGAAGAAGGTGACACCTGCTCAAATAGCTCTTGCATGGCTGCTCGCTCAGAAGCCTTGGATTGTTCCAATTCCAGGTACTCGGAAGATGGAGCGACTAGAAGAGAACATCGGAGCAGTTGCAGTCGAACTTACCTCTGAAGATTTGCATGAGATCGATAGTGCTGCTTCAAAGATCACAATCCAAGGAGCCCGGTACCCAGAGGAGCTGGAGAAAAGGACCGGTCTCTGAACGACCTTATTGCAAGCAGAAATCAAGATTATTATGAATAATAATAACATCGAAGGACAAGTCGTCGCCATTACAGGCTCGAGCAGTGGGTTGAGAGAGAGGCAGCTAGGTCTTTACTAATAAAGCAATATTGCAATGGGATTTCCAGTAGATAAGAAATGATTATAATGCAAAAAGTGATCACAAAAATACGGCAAGAGAAATAGCTTAGTCTTCGTTCTGTCTATTGGGATTCTTCATATCTGACAACTTTTGAGTCAGCTTATTTATCATTCTATACTGCCGCTGTAATATCAAGGCTACAAACAATGATTCAGCTGCAAAACGTCTTAATGAATACTCGAGGCTCCTAGGAGCAGCACCTGCTCAGAATGGTTTGGCAAATATACAACAGCCAGACCATATCTGACATTATTATTATGATAATAATACTTATATCATCATTCCGTCTATTACCGTACCAGTATCATAATAACCATGCCAAAGCCTGGCTTTAAGTCTATCACGGTAAGCGAAAACATATATAAAAAGTTCTTTGAGGTTTATGAAAAGAACAGAAAAGGATTAGAGCTCAAAGGCATAATGAGCTTTTCAGGCTACCTTACAAGTAGGATGGAAGAGATGATGATAAAAGATGAAGTATTTGCCAAACACTCACCTTTTATAGAGAAGATAGCAGTAGATCAGAATAGAGTTATATTAAAAGATAATAAAAAAAATAGAATTGCAGAGGTATTGATGAATAATGGAGAGTTGCAATGTCTTTTAGATGACGGGAGATCAGATTGTGTTCATGTAGGTTTTGTGTATTCACTCCCAGAACTATATGGTATTATCAGTAGTAAGGGAATCAACGTTCCTAGATCAACACACATGCGATAATATTCCTTTATTGCGAAGATTCTTCTATATGCCTATCTCGTGCTTTACTGCATCTCTTCCTTCTCTTGCGCCAACAAGTATTGTTTGAGCCTTTTTGTAGTCTATAAATTTTGTATCTTTAGCAAGGGATAAAAGGTCCTCGCTTTCATCAAATTCTTTAAGACTTGTTCTGGATAGTGAATGATCTTCTGTGATAACCTTTGGAAACTTGGCTGTGAACCTAAACTTTTGAGGTGTCTTGAGCCAATTTTTAACTGTAAAAACGGTAATAGCCTGATGACCCACGAGCAGAGCTCAAGGTCGAGTCAACGGCATACACAAGTGGTTATTTCACAAACCAAGGTGCCTTTACCCTCTTAATGCAAGTATTTGTGCCAAAGCCCATTGTAATGCTTCTATTCTAATCCATAATCTATCTGCCTCTATTCGTTGGTTTGTCTTTTTCATCTTGTCTTTGATATATTGAATTCCATGGTTATTTTCTTCTCTATATTGGATAATGAATCATTCATAGAGTTGAAATTAAGTAAACGTTGGAAGCTAAAAAAGACGGCGAGTTACCTCCTGCACTCGTAATATTAACAAAACAGATCTGGGAGAACACAGATAGAACCAAAAAAGAAGACACTGCTATTGGTACTTAGCAGAGTAACCGTTATAGAGGTCTTTGTCAATGGTAACGTAAAATAACACTATCCCAAGAGCCTTTTTTTCTCTTAGTATATACATCAAGCTATCATGCTTGTATTTTTGAAGCCTTGAGGAATAGAAAAGTTTTTAAAAATCTCAGGGCTTAGAATAGGACTCGAGTCAATCATGTTTGTATTATACATGATTAATGCATTTTATACCTCTAAATCTCAAAAGGTACTACTCATCTTGGAAATTATTTGTCCATAAGATATTATTTTTGGTGATGGATAGGACTCCACATACATACACAGATATCTATCTTTTTTTTCTGTGAGTACGGTAACTAGCAAATATACATTGTTTCCAAGATCTTTTAGTTTAAATTGAAACATATTATCATTGTGAATAAGGTCACGGAAAGAAGAATAATCTGTTTTATACTGTTGTTTTATGGCAGGAATCAAATAATGCAAATAAAAAATGCTTGACTTTATCAATAGACTATTGTTGTTATTTTGGAAAAATTGACTTTTGTTATATTCTCCAACAAGTAATTTTCCATTTCCGTCTACTGCTGCTACAAACTTAAGATTTTTTTTATCCGCAGATAATGCGGCCAAACAGATTTCCCTTAAGAAATTATATTCTTCTTCAGCCAATACCAACCTAAGCTGAAAAACATCTATATATGAAATGAATATCACTGTACTAAAGCTAATGGCAGATTGTTTTCAATAAAACTATCTATCAGTATTATAGATTATTCTACTATAATAGATATGATATTGGTGGCTTGCACTTAATGTCCTACTGGGCTTCAGTTATGGCCTTAGATTCCACTACTATCTGACTTTTTAACTTCTATTGTAAGTTTGTCGCCAACCTTTATTGCCATATCTTCATACTCTTTCATACTTATCTTGAAGGTAGGTGAATCAGTCAACCCCCCTCCTGCTCCTCCTCCGCCACCACCAGTAGCACCCATCATTTTAGAGATATCTCCAATAGCTTTAGGGAGATTCTTCATCAAATCCTCTGGCGAAGTAAATTGATTGGAACCGAAAGGATTTTGCTGCTTTCCTCCCTCTAGCTCTGATTTGTATGCATTTGGATCAGTAAATGTGACATAAACATAAGGAGTACCATCCTGGGTTGCTTCAATTCTTGAAACTATGAAATCTTTCTTCATTCCTTTCTTCCCACATAAAAGACACTTATAATAATTTACTGTTAACAACAAGCAAGAAAGTATACAACTTTGCGCAATTGTATGTGGAATATCGTGTGTGTGCTGATAATATTCTTTTACGATGTCGCTATCTTGCCTACATGATGATCTTTAAACAGTATATGTATCAATTGTTATAAGATGTCTTAACTCTTAATTCCTAAGTAATGTAATAAGTATATGATCAAAGCTAATCAATTAGATTGTGAGTTGCGGTCATGTAACGCTTATACTAATAAGGTAGAAGGAGAAGCTGTTTTACTTGAACACATCTCAATTAATACAACAAAAAGAATTCTGGCCTTGGGTCAGGGCTGCCGCCTTATCAAATTGTTAAAGAAATATATTCCAAATAAAAGAGACAATAGAATAGATGCTTCACCATTATGACTAGATCTGCTAAAGATAACTTTAGTGACTACGGTTCAGTCAAAATTGTAGGGTAAGACCTTAGCAATCTATAGTAAGCTTCAAAGACAGTGTTTTGATATAGTTGTATCAAGCTTTGCAATTCCTCATTTAGCCCATGAGCATACGAAAATGTTAACTCGTTCTCTCCATTCTTAATTCGAATGGTATGTAATTTAGATTATTTTTTCCTCACCTCTACCAGGGCTACATGAACGCTTCATGATAAAACCATACACACGTGTTACTAAATATGAGAACCTAAAGAATTCCTTGGTCTAAAATATCGTTTTCGCTGTGACAACTGTGATAGAAAGTGTTATTGGCAACTTCTGGCAGAATTATGATTCAATAAAAGATATGAAATATATTCTTACTTTTATTAATCTTTCATCCAATGTCTATCTTCCAGATATTCTATAAGTCTTATCATTTGTTCTAGCCTATTTTTACCTCCCATTTGATTTTTGCATACTTCATAGTGTTGTAGAAGCATTTGATCTTCTTTTGTAGATATGCTGTCTTTCTCCTCTATTAGATCAAAAAATTTGTCCTCTTTTCCTGTGTGATCAGTTATAAAAATAGCATATGCTTTGAGGAATCTTGCTACCGGTTCTTTTATTTTGATATCTTCATTCTCTAGTTCTATTATTTCAACACCTTCTGCTTCATCTTTTGCTTCTTTCTTTCTGTGTTTATTTTGTTTCCAGACACTTAATTCTCTTCTAAGCATAATGGCAATTCTTCTGCCGAATTCATGTTCAATTAGAAATTTCCGAATGTCTTCTGCAAATCCATTTTTGTCTCTAGTTTCGGGAAAGTAAGCATGTTCCTCTTTGCCGTGATGAAACCTATCTATAAATTCCTCTATCACTACAGAAATGATCTCTATATCTTCTAGTGGGATATCTTTGTTAGCATATAACTTATCAGAACATCTCTCAATTATGTTCCTGAATCTTCTCACAGTAATGTGGTCGTGTTTAAGATCTTGTGTGGCATTCAAGGTTAGATGTTCTTATAATGAACTTTAGTAATATATTATTATAAAGTTCATAGGGCCGTTATGAAATAGGACCAAAGAGCTACATAGCCTATTCCTTGGAGGTTAACAAAAACAGATGCAAAAAGACTATCATATATACTTTCAGATCCAGTTCATGTAATCCTACAAATGCACAATCAATAAGAATTGTATCATTCATCAAATAGTGCAAAGACAATGGGTTCAAATGCAAATTATACTATGAGAAGGGCTGAAAAGACAAAAGAACTAGCTGGACTGCCAATGGTTAAAGCAATCTAAAAGCATAATGTGATTAAGTCTATTCCTCTATCTAATTCCTTTAATCTTAAAAGCACTTTTTATACCAGACCATTGGTATAGTGTGTGATCTTAAAGCTGTTACACAGCTTTTTTTAATACATGTCCAAATAACTCTGTCCATATTTGATAAAATGATCATTATCGCTATGCCATTTAATAGAAAGGAATGGAATGAAACTCAAAGTGAAAGTATGACAAACAAGTTGCTTGATAGGTTAAAGCCCCAAGATCCTTTAAAACCGCGAATAGAGGAAGCACAAGGCAAATTACAGATGCAGCTTTCAAAATTAGAGAAAATATCTGCAAAGTTACGTGAAAAAGATCAAGTAATATTTAAGCGTGTAGTTCATTCTCTTCAAAATCATGATAGCCACTACGCTAAATTACTATCAGGTGAATTATCTGAAATCCGTAAAATGAACAAAATGGTTGATTCTGCCAAGTTAGCGTTAGAACAAATACAATTAAGGTTAAATACAGTAACTGAATTTGGAGACGTAGCAGCGACCTTGGGCCCAGCTATGGCTGCTATGAAGGGAATACAAGGTGGCTTATCTTCTATGATGCCACAAGCAGATCAATCATTTGGCCAAATTTCAGAGTTGCTAGGGGGTATAATGACAGAATCTGGTCAAATGCCAACTGCCGATTTAGGAGGAGTCACAGAATTAAATGAAGAATCAATGAAGATCATAGAAGAGGCAAGCGCTCTACTTGAAGTGAACACAAAGAGCAAATTCCCTGATCTGCCATTCTCTGACGATGACATGGATGAGTCTTCTAAACAAAAAACACAATCTTCCTCTGCATACTAACCAAGAATTTTCGCTTTTTTTTATTATAGGTCTTGATCTGTCTTGAATAATGAGAATATTTACTATAAGCGTACCACAATACTGAATGATATTACAGTAGTACAGTTGATTACAATCTAATTTCTTAAACGAACTTTACGGAGGGTAGTCTTCTACAGGCGGACTTTATTGGTTTATTATTCCACGACGTGTCTGTGGCCAAAGTAGTTATTTCCAATCATAGACCGTGTATGCTCACATAGCAGGAGGTAAAACTTGAGTTTTTATAGGTTCAATATAAGTGGGCGAGCATAGTTAAGTTAAGAATTCTTAACTCTTACCACGCCATTTATCATGGTATCGCCGGCGATATGTATATACATACATTCTCCAACCTGTGGAATTGTTGATTTGTGTTTGTGTATGTATCTGTTATCTATCTTCTAATAATTTGTAGAATATGAACACCAAACTAAAAAGATACTATAAAGAAAAAAGAATTGCAATGCGGAGAAATCTATAAAATAGATGAACTCAGCCATAAGGAGTGACTATGCCACTCTATTGCATTGGATTAATAGAATGTCCAATGACCTTATCGCCCCTCATATTGATACAACATGCACATTTTTGATTTAAACAAATTCCTGCTTGTTCGTGTTTGCAAATAGAACATATACATTGTTGTTCTAAATTAATAGAATCACTAATTTTCTTACCCTGTTGCGGTTTTGATTTCTCATCAACATATAACCATAACAAAATCAAAGGTAATCCCAATACAAAAAATATTCCTATCGTTCGTACTGGAACATGTAAAACAAATAAAAATATTCCAAAGCATACTGTAGCTATGCCAAGAGTTAAAAGCCAACGGTTTGCAATGTTATCCATTTGTATAAGTCAGAACCTATCTAATATATGACACTTCTTGATGCCCTTCTTCATTTCGTGTAAAATCTTCTTCTGCTATGCTACTACTACTGCTGTTATCTGTTGCGAATCTTTTTCGTTTTCTTCGTAACTTCCTTACTTCTTCAAGTATTTCTCTTAATTGTTTCTCTGAAATCTTTGATATTCTAGAGTCACATTCTATACCTTTTGCTTCAAGTACTTTTTCTGTTAGCTTAATGACCTCCTCCTTGTTCTGCTCTTCTTCCACAGTTAGCATATTATTACTTTTGAATCTGAAGAAGGCAAATTCACTCATATGTGGTTACTATTACAACAAACTTGTTATTATTGTTCTCGTCTTCCAAGCCTATAATGATACTTGTAGTTTTTGAAAACTGTTACAAGAATCTGACCTACATAAAGAGATATGGCCAATCTATGCCAAACTACAATTATTATGTCTCACCACTATTTTGGAAAAGCTGTTGGTTATCAGTTTTACAACATAAAATAGTATATACGTTACAATATATTATTATCATGTAGTTCATCCTCCTGCTGAATTAGGTCATTCTGTTATCGATAGTTTATTAATACGCATGTGGTGGCCTCTTAAGTTGTAAGAGAGTAGTAATCGTTGTAGCATTAATTAATTAATTAATTAATTAATACCAAGATACTAATGACACTACAGATATTGCTACTCAAGGCAAAACGCTAAAGCAGCATAGCTAATGACGAGAGCTTGAGTAGGGATGAGTTTAGATAATATATAGAATTGATTCTCAGATAAAGTT
>JAFAQB010000001.1 GCA_019246625.1 Nitrososphaeraceae archaeon | reverse complement strand
ATCCTGACTACAAAACGTCTCATTATCACGGTTGGATGGTATAGACATAAGGCCTACCTCTTTTCTTGTTCCTAGACTCCGGCCAAGGTATCAACCCTATCAAATATAGAATGCTAATTAAGATGGATTCTGAAGTAGATACAGCTAGTCTTCTTTGGGCGGATTTGATCGTTTTTCACCAAAACATTGACACCCTGAGGCTAGCTAGCCTTATACCAGATCATCAATAGAAATTGGCAAAAGTATTAACAGGGATTTATGCTCCAGCCTCAATTATTTTGAGTATTTTTTCGGTTTTCTAGCAAAAATCCTTTTGCAGCCTTCACTACAAAAATAGTATATACTCCCCCGATGTTCATAGTTTACAGCAAGTCCTTCATCCATCTCGATTCCACATACAGGATCCACTGGCACACAAATAACAGATTTTCTATTATATTTATTGTTTTACCGCGCCATTTCTTATAATAATAATTTGGATTGCAGGAGGCAATATTTTAAAGGTCGCAATCCATTTTGGATTGAAAAACATGACATTTTGCCATAGCTTGCTTTCATAGCCTGCCATGATAGTTAAATCTCTTAGTATGTAAAGGATGAATAAAACGCAGAATATCGTCTTGTTCTAATGATTAAATTGATTACGTTTTAGCAATAGATTTCTTATGTATATATCCACACTTTCCATCATTTTTGTATTGTTTTCGATAGATAATTGTATTTCTTGATCTGAATATTCTATGTTAATGTATTCTATAGCGTCATCATCTGGATCATACTTATAGTGAAAGAAGGCTGTGCGTTTCTTTCCTTTTATTCTGAAGTCAAGAGACAACTTACCAAAGGTCACATCACATGTTCGCATGATAACTCAAATAATATAAACACCATAAGGAGTACACGACTTATTAGCCTTATTAATAATTTTAGTATTATTAAGTAAAGTTGTAGTTAATTTATACCATATATCTATCATCCTATGTGCGTCTGGAATGCTAATCATCGATCAACATTGTATTATCATTGTCAATTCCTTAATATCGAATATTCTCTAATAATAATATGATATGCCTGGCTAAGAGCAGATTTAGCCACTCTTACCAGGCATTTTGTTCCCCATCGGTTTGGTCGATGTAACATGAATATCTATGAATACTAATTTAAATGTGATGGTGTAAGCCTACGATGGAGTTTTGCAATTTTCCCTAACGATTGCACCAGCCAATATAACCAGGGAGAAGCTCCGCTGTAATTAATTATAGACTGAATGTCAAGCTAGCTAAATCTTATTAGCGTATTTTTCGTTTCACTTGGGATCTTAGATATAGAACAGATTTAGCCATTGTTCGTTCATTGATCAAGTTCTCAGCGTCTTCTATAGTATCAAGATCAGTCATTATTCTGCGCGATAAAATTATCTTAAGGTTAGCTCCTATTTCTTTTGCTGCTTTAACATGCATATCAAAACTGTTGTTATCATAATATGTCTCAATTAACATAGAGGGTCTGCGTAATAGAGCATTTGAGCCATCATACCTTAGTGAAGGGCATATCGCCATATATTTGTCATAACTTATTGCAGACTCGCATATCATATTTATATCATAAGGCATGAGCAAAGGCAAATCTTGGGGTATCACTATTGTAGCATCAGCTCCTGCATCACTGCAGTAACTATCTGCAATAGCAACCGCCTTATTCACTCCTCCTTCTTCATATTCCTTTAGAAATCGTGCGCCGTGTTTATCTGAGATCATGCGTGCACGCCTGTCACTTGAAACTACTACAACTTCAGATATTGCATAGGCATTATGAAGGCTAGTAAGTGTATCATCGAGCAATAATTCACATAGTTTAACACGTTTGACAACATCTAACATTGATGCCAGTCTTGATTTTCCTCTTTCAAAGCTCTTTACAGGTACAATGGCAAATATCTTCAAATCAAAAACTCTTTGATTGCTTTAATAGATATGAGGCCAGTCGAATTTCATCTTTACTATCATCCATCATAATATCAGTTTCATAGACCTTTATATTGAACCTATTTATCTTTGCAGATAGATTGCTGTCAGTCCTAGAGATCACAAAGGTACTTACAAAATCAGAATAATATTCAGCTACACCCACTGGAGAATTTTGCATTTTCAATGCCTTCATGTATTTGATAGCTGGTCCACTTATGGCTCTCTCTCCAATCAAAGGGGAAACAGCAATAATTTTTTTCCTTTCGATAATAAGCTCTTTTCTTAAGCCTTTTATTGCGAGGATTGGGCCTATACTTGTAACCGGGTTAGCCGGTGCGATGATTATTACTTTGGACCGCTTTAATGCATGAATTGCCTCAGGATTAACTCGAGATCTCTCCGCGCCGGCGTATACAATATCAGTGACTTCAGGGTTCCCTCGAAATTTCACCCAGAATTCTTGGATATGCAATTCTCCTATATCAGTGATTATTTTTGTTTCAACTGGATTATCCGTAGCAGGAATAATTTTTGTTGAAATCGCATACTTATTTCTCATCCATTCAGTAATTTCAGAAAGATTTTTTCCATTCTTGAGCATATTTGTTCTTAACAGGTGAGTAGCCAAGTCTCGGTCACCAAGCCTAAACCAAGTTTGTTCACCTAGCATTTCCATTTGGCGAATGAAACCGAAGGAATCATTTCTTATACCCCATCCTTGACTTTTGTCAAGTATATCTGCTAAACCGTAAATTACTGTGTCAATGTCGGGACAAACGTACAGGCCATGCAGCCATATGTTATCACCTATGTTTGATATGACTGTAAGTTCTCTAGTCTGTGAGGCAAGGCCGCGGATTAACTTTACTGAACCAGTTCCACCAGCTAGAATAGTAATCAAAGCCACAATATGATAACTATGCTGCAATGTATAATTTTCGGCACAATATTCTCTTATCTAGTACGAGCGCAGATCACACCTATATAAGTTGGAATTAACTCGAATTCTTGTTTTCTCTAAGAAAGTCGACCTCTCTCGTATACAAAATTTTATTGAATCAGGCAGGTTATATGATATTTAACTAGAGCTATTTGCTTTCAACAAGGATTATAAGCAAGATATTGGCAATTTGATATGAATTTGGTTTGATATCAGCGCTCTTCTTTTTCTCTGCTATT
>JAFAQB010000327.1 GCA_019246625.1 Nitrososphaeraceae archaeon | reverse complement strand
CTTTGCTCTATTCCTGACTTGATAGCAAAAGCATAATTTCTCAGTAAAACCACATAATTGAATTTTCCTAATGCAATAGAACATTTAGAGATAATGGTTTCAGATGGCATTGAACGTAACAGTTCTGATGAGAGTGCTTTTCCTTTTTCTGTTAACCGAGTTCCGCCGTTTGTCGATTTAACTAGATTCTGCATCTTCAAGTGTTTGAGCAGAGTTCTCACAGAACCTTCACCAAGAGCCAATTCTTGGCAGAGCAGATTCCTACTCACATGTTCGTTCTTATCCAAAAGCTGAAACACCTTAAAAATATGAACTAATTCAAAAGAAAGCATTCTACTTGGAGCATATCTACTTGCAATTTTTGTCAATGCTTTGACATATGTATGCATATCTTTATTGCACTAGCGTGTGACAGCATGATGACTAGAGTTCAAGTTGCATTTAATTGTATTCGCTATACTGATGAGCATAGAGTTGGATAAACTAACCTATCACTTATATACTATGACATTATGAAAGATAGAGATCACAAATGTCAGTTATAATAAAGCAGATTGCTAAGGAAAGTAGCGAGATACCGAAACTAGCCATAGGAATACTAGCTGCAATTTTTGTGCTTAGCATGTTCATAGTAGGATACGACCAGGGCCAGTTGGTGCAAGCATTAGCAGCACCCATGGGCATTCATTTGAATCATAACCAGTTAATGTTAATACATGAATTCAATCACGATTTAAGACATGCTGCAGGCTTTCCATGCCACTAGTAAAATAAATTAAAATAAAATAAAATAAGGTAATTCAAAATATGCGATATTTAAAGCTCGTCCAAACGTCTTTCTTTCTAGCCGCAAAATGAAAACACTACCTTTTATCATCATAACTCTTTTCTCTGGAGCTATTGCAGGTATTGTTCTTGGCTTAATTAACCAGGCTATTGTAGAGCCATTTATAGATAAAGCTATAAGCATAGAAACGCAACGGCATATAGCTAGATGGGGGATGCCTGATATGACAGAACAACCTCAGTACCGTATGTGGCAAAAAGGAGGAGAAGTAGTTGCAGCAGCAACTTACGGCATATCATTATCAGCACTATTTGGAATAGTCTTCGCATATAGTAGACGTTCACTACCTGGCTTTAATAACAAAAGAAAGGCATTGTTTTTAGCAGCTATAATGTTCTTTGTAATATTTCTAATCCCTGTATTGAAATACCCTGCTAATCCACCTGCAGTAGGAAATCCGGCTACAATATACTATAGAGAGATGTTGTATGTTGGCTTTATTGCAGTTTCAGGCTTTAGTGCTTTGGCACTTGCATTATCATATAAGAGGTTACAGACATACTTCACAGAGAAGAAGGCCACACGGTTGATAATTCCGCTAATATACGGAGTAATAATGATTAGCGCCTATATTGCATTTCCACCAAACCCGGACAAAGTTACAATTCCATCAGACTTGATTGTTAGCTTTAGAATTTATTCTGTATTTACTATTGGTATATTTTGGTGGGTGCTAGGAATTATTGTTGGATTATTCTGGGATAAGCTCAAACTACATGAAACAAACAGAATTGCCCCATCATCTTCTGATGCTTTTGTTAGCTAGTTTGAGATAGCGATAGTATCGCAAAGGGAAGTCACCATTATCCTGAATGAACAATGAACACGATTTCCCTCTAACAAAGAAATAAACTTTAGCAAAAGGTAAACATACCAAATTGGTATTTTTAACCAATGCTCTGTTATGGGTTAGAATAGAAGCGTTTCAATGGATTTTGGCACAAATACTTGAATTAAGAGGTTAAAGGTACCTTGTTTTCGTGAAATAATCACCTGCCTATGTTCCAGGCTTGGAGGTTGATCTCCGCTTGTACCTTTAATCGTACCTATACTATCATTATTTATTATTGATTATTCTAGCCGTGGTTGCTGGAGCATGATATTGGATATTGAGATGGCTTTTGACATAATGAATACAAGTTTTCAAAGCATAGATTCGATATAGTCAATTAACCTATTGAAATTTGTAAGAAGAGAAGCGAGATGGGAACAGTTTTGGAGTGAAGAAAACGTGAAGGAACTATTTTTCAGTTTGGTTATGATTGCCACCTTGTTAATTGTCGCAATGACATTGTGGTCTCCGGTTAACGCACAAGCACCTCAACGCCAGGCTTTGGATAATCTAATAAAAACAGGTTATGCTAATAGTTATCCGATAAATCCGCCTCGCACATGGTGTACTGGCTGTCCAAATATTTCAATACCATATAGCATCTATTTATGGCATATTTGCAACTTCTTGCAATGGTACCAGATCAACCTAGGATTAGTCTTGACATTCTACTAGCCCCAACGAACATCTTAGTACTAAGACAGAAATAATACAAGAGGAACAAGAAGAAGAACAACAATGTATGATTGAATATTTCCAGCAAGGCTATGTAGCTATTTACTAACCCTAGTAATAATACCAGTAACAGAAATATTAATATCTCCGGATCAATGTTGGAGGGAGCAATGCCAGTTTTTGCTTCAAGCGCAAGCGAGGATTATCAGATAGGTCGTGATGATGGTTGTGTTAGTAGAGTTGTCCATCCAAAATCTTGTGTAATCGAGGATCAAGGAGAAAAGGAGTAAAAGATGACTAGAGGATAACCCCACCGCGGCCGTAATCGACGATATTGTATAATATTAATGATGACACTTGTAAGCGTTATGAGATATCGATATATATTGTAAAAGCACATAATATTATAGCTATGTTCTCTTTCATCTCCATATACATCAAATATTGACTTCCTCATCATTATTAATCATAAGAATACACGCAATACGTGTGTAAGACTCCTTAATTGAGTAATTTCATTTATTTTCTAAACTGTCCTTCCATTATAATTTCTGTTAAAGGTTTTCTATCATTTGGATGTTCTCTTTCCTGAAGCTGTGGTGGAAGGTTATCCTTTGCTCCTTTCTTTCCAATTGCAATCATTGCCATAATATCAAAGTTATCAGGAATTTGTAAATCTACTCTAGCTCGCTCATAATCAAATCCTTGCATTCCATGTGCTACCAATCCTCTTGATGATGCTTCTAAAGCTAAATTCTCCCATGCAGCCCCAGCATCAAATTGATGTGTTATAGAATATTTTTCATTTTGCTCAAAATTCTTGCTAGCTATGACTACAACTAGTACAGCTGCATTTTTTGCCCAAACTTTGTTCAGCTCTGCCAATAAATTGAAAAGCTTATCCCAATGTGCTGTGTTTCTCTTGGCGTAAATGAATCTCCATGGTTGGTTATTATATGAGGAAGGAGCCCACCTTGCTGCTTCAAAAAGACTCATTATAGTATCGTCATCTAATTCTTCTCCTGTCATAGACCTTTGGGACCATCTGTTTAGAATTAGCGGGTTTATCTTGTATGGTGATTGTCTTATAGTTGTCGTAGCTTCCTTTTGTTCTTGCTCGATTGATTTATCAATTGATATTGTCATATGTATATATGGGACAATACTAAGTGTTATATTATATTTTTAATTCGATGATATTTCCATGTAATATGTAAGCTTTCATTTTTGTGCAGCCCTCCAAGAGTCTTGCTAGCTCTTTACAAATCTGGACACCTTAGTACAGTTAACAAGGATAATGCCAACAGCTATGGATATACAAGATTCGGAAGCTCAACCTCAAGATTATATGATAAGATTTAAGCGTCCTATTGAGTACGAATTAAGTCCAGATACTATTGAAAAAGGCACGCACTGGTTGTCAGTACATCTAAAGAATACAGGAAACGATCATTTAAAAAATCTCAATATAAAGATGCACTCACTAGATTCAATACATATTTCATTTCGTAATCCAAACCATTACATTTATGATTAAGAACCAAACGAAGAAAAATACTTTGAAGTTGAAGTAAGGCAAATAAGACAAGTCATTTGTATATTAGTATTCGTGGACGTAAGAATGGAGATCACTTCCACTGGGACTCTGGATTGATACATGAACAGGTTCTTGGAGATCCTGCA
>JAFAQB010000223.1 GCA_019246625.1 Nitrososphaeraceae archaeon | reverse complement strand
AGGGAGCTATCAATTGAACAAAAGGCAGGCCTCTACCCACAATATTCTCCCAAAACCTTGACTGAGATTCATGGAGCGCAAGCGAAGATCCGCCTTCAACCGGAGTAACAGACAATGACTGACCGCATTGCAGATTATACAAGGCATGACCAGCTTCATGAATAGTACTAGATATCGACTTTTTGAAATCAGTCCCTTCATACCGGGTAGTTATTCTGACGTCGTTGAGGCCCATAGCCTCGGTGAAAGGATGAGTAGATACATCCATTCTGAAACATTCCATGTTGAATTGCAGGAGAGTCAAAATGACATGATTGAGCTCATCAACTTTTTGGATATCATACTTTGATTTTGCAAGTTTGCTCTCTTTACAATATGGGCTGCCTGAATCTACGAGCTTTTTCAGAGTCTTCTGAATGCGCGGAGTCAATGCATCGAATATATTATCCAAATCATCTACTGTAAGCTCTTCTTCGAACGTATCCAAAAGCGCATCATATGGATGCTTTTCATAACCTATCTTCTCAGCGATTTGCTTTTTTATTTCTATCATTTTCTTCAAGTGGGGTTCATAAATCATGAAATCAGATTTTTCTCTCGCCTCCCTCCATGCCATGTTGCCTCTTATTCTTTCCAGAGATTCTGCTTCAGTCAACTCGTTGGGTATCTTGATCTGCTTGGTTATTTCCCTGTTGAGTACTCGTATAATGCCCTTCTCTAAATCGCTAGGGCTCCCCAGTTTCTTCGCTGACTCAACAAGACCAACAAAATCTTTGTTTAGCAGAAGATCCTTATGCAGCATGTGAAGTTGAGAATCGGCCACTCCTCTTTCTTCCGTGCCTTTCCTAGGCATATAAGTCTGAAAGTCCCAACCCATTAGAGAAATGGCATGATTTAGCGACCACATTGGTTTGTAAGCATCAAGGATCTGATTCATGACAGGGTTCTCGCATCTCATGTCGTCACACTTTTCATGAACTCAATCATCTCGGTCTATTAATCATTGCTAGCCAGCACACAAATATGTGCAGAGTAATATGTATAATATGAGGTCAAAACTATCACAAATCTTTTATTGACGGCTGGAAGCTGTACTTCATAAGAAAGAGGATAAGTTCTATTCAAAGATGCTTTTAGAATAGGTAAGATCCAAAACAGGTAATTCATGGTATAACAAAGGTGCAGTTCTTAACAATTTAGGAAGGTATAAAGAAGCTATAGAATATTATGACAAGGCTATACAGCTTCAGGTGTTATGAAAGTATAATATTCTTCTGGCTCATCAGCATAAACTAACAATTTAGCTGCTATGGCTTCTCTGCCTCCTTCATTCTCATTGGTTATAGGCGATACATGTTTCCATTGCAAATAGTCCAATGCTCCTAGTCTAAACCCACCAGAAGCCATAGCATAAACTACAGGCTTTATCCTTCTATCGGAATATTCAACTAGCTTGCGAACTTCTACTGTAGGAGCCCCGTCGTTAGATGAATTCTTTGCCCTGGCTAGTCCTTTTGATATCCTCTTCCAATTTAATATCAGATCATTCATTTCACAAAATAGTTTGGCTGCCCTATAGTAGTTCTTAAGAGTACCTTGTGCGTTTTCTAAAATTGGTTCGTCTTGATGTCCTAACAATAACTTCTCAAAATTTAGTTGGCACGCTCGCATTACTGATACCATTGCAGTCATCATGTCTAATGTAAAATAAGAAGGCGTAATAACTAAACCTCCTGCCTTAGTGGAATTCCAAAGCTAGTTTGTAGCATAATTTCGAATTTAGTCTCTAAACCACGAGTTAGAGCCGGTTATCAACGAATAATACAGACCTACTATATATTATAATATTCGAAATAGTCTCAGAATGACGATATTTCTGAATTATGCTACAAACTATTCCAAAGCACACCTGCACCAAAAAAGTATCTTTTTATCTTCTAGAAATTGAGATATTAATGAACATCCATAGCTATTTGCCCATTAGCCTCCAGCTACAACAACGAAGAGATCTTCCTGATATTTTGGCAGTGCATCTAGGATTTTTGGCTGTAAACCAAAAACAGATCCTAGAACCTCATTTGAATACGCACCAAAGGCACCTGAAATGCCGATATCTTCTGGTCGTTCATGGTTAAAGAAGACTGCAAATTGCATATCTTCACTGGCATTCACGTTTTCTATATAATGAAAGTACGCGGAGGGAATAAAAACGATCTCTCCAGGGCCAACTTCAAATGTATCTACGTTGTCCCCTGGGCTGAAGATAGTCATCCGTCCCTTTCCACTTATGACGTAGTCCAGTTCAGCCGCATTAGGATGCCAATGAGGTTCCCTTATGCCTTTAGGTTTTAAGGTCAGAAGATAGCAAGCAAGACCCTCAAGAATCCCAAAATTATTGGCATTGCCAAGAGAAACCGTACCTCCTCTGCTTTGTACCATAGGTGGAAAATCCTTAAGGTTAAATTTGTGGTAATTAGGGATTTTCTGATAAGTGGTTGTGGCATTCTTGGGGTTGGATCTGGAGGTTATGAGTAAATCTTGACTAGATCTTTTGAAACTGCCAAAATAATCAGATTCGACTCCGAATGTGGCTCCAAGTATGTAGTCAGTCATTGAACCAGTTGACCCAGATATTCCAATATCTTCCGGGAGCTCGTGATTAAAGGCAATAGCGAATTTAGTTCCTCCTTGGTTGATATTCTCGATGTGGTGAAGATAACCTCTGGGAACATAGACAATCTCACCAGGATCGATAGTAAAAGTATCATGGCCAGCACCTGGGCTGAAGATGGTCATGACAGCCCTACCTGCTAAACAGTAGCCGAGTTCATCGGCATTAGGATGCCAGTGTGGCTCTCTGACACCGCCATAATCTAATTCTAGGGAATACAGCGCCATCCCATTCAGTAAAGGGAAATTATTTTTGTTAGCCATAGATCTAGTGCCCCCATTACGAACAGATTGTGGTTTAATAGCTTCAAGATTAAAAGTATGAATTGGACTCATTCACTCTTTGCATTAGAATGTACTGATATATTTGAAGTTTCTTGCAAAATATTCTGAAAATGGTAACATTATCCTATAGGTATAATTCTGTGAGCAACGATGTAACATATTTTAATTCTCTTTTAATGCCAATATCGTTTAATTGTTCTTGTATCCACTAAAGCTACTAAGTGTAATAAATTCCCATACCAATATATTCAAAACGAACTTAGATAGAGGGCACTTCGAGCCTATCCCAAAATTATCCTTCTGTAGACAACAATACAGCAAGCTAAACAGACGAGTGCAAGATAGTTTGATTTCTTTTCATATCTTACTAATAGTTTTCTGAACCTATTATGCCAAGAATTGGTTCTTTCTACTACCCACCTCCAGGATTTAAGGGCGGAAGTTTTGAGGGTACTATTAAATCACAATTTACAAATGCCGTATGTTCTCTTTGGAAGACTCAGCGCTGATCGTGTCATTCACGCCTTTTCTCGTTGCCTTTTGTGGCATCATGACAACAAGAAAACTAAGTTGTTTAGGTATTGCAACACAGCTTGTTCGGGCTGCACTGAAGTAAATGACCTCCTTTTGCATGATTTTTGGATAAGAAATGTAAATGATAGCCAGGAACATTCAGGTTTTTTGCATACTCTGGAGTCCAGAAACCTACCAGTGTACCTGGGACACTGATTCAAACTCTGGTTGAACAGCGGCGGCTTTTACTAAAGGTACTTCTTCTTCTTCATCTTCTTCTTCTTCTTCTTCTTCTGTCCTACACATCCCACGAGTCTACGTAGTCAAAAGTACTATCAACACGCAATGCAAAGAAAAAATTGTCCGTGTGTCGAAGTCGATCCAATTGGACAAATAAGCTGCTTAGATCAGGACATATCGGCAAGTTAACTGTAACATCAGATTTTAAATGTGTGACTACAGCAAATGTACTGAGAACATCATCTTTGGCTTCTGTTACTGAACCATCACTCCGTACTTGAAAGAAATGTCCATCAAGGATCACCATCTTGCCATCTAGATTCTCAAATGTCCCTAATCCCATGTCTCTGCTTTCTTAATGTACCAACTCGAACCGCGCCTTCATAAATCCCTTCGACAAAGGCATTTGCTGTGGATACCTGATATAATGTGCTTTTTGTAGAATGCTTTCTTGGTATCTTCTCTAGCATATGTGTGTATATTATAGTGGATAAATTGCTTGCTTAAATCGATTTTACCTTTAATATTATTTGCTGAGGAAAAGCAACTCTTTTCTTATCAGTTTGTCCAACTTCCAATAAGACTGCTGATAAAAGGAAATTTAGTTGCAAGATTGGGCTGATAGTTGGGATATTTTTGATATTTCTGGTTGCAGAGAGTATTATTATTTGCTCTACCATACCTAGCCAACTATACACGAACTAACGCCAACAACTACTTCAACCATATCATTTCCATTCCCAAGCTACGACTTTATCAGTTCCATCTTTGTTGTATATTATATCTTTGTATACAGCTACGATATT
>JAFAQB010000230.1 GCA_019246625.1 Nitrososphaeraceae archaeon | reverse complement strand
TTAAAGCTAAATTCCTATATGCGCATGAAGGCTAAAATATACAACACGTAACTATGTTACGTATCATGGATAATCAATCATTATAATGATCAATTGGACATCAATTATTGCAATGTCAAATACAGAAGGAACAAAAAAACTACCAAGCAAAAGGCTGCTAATGTATGGAGCAATTGTTGTTGCTGCGGTATCTCTCTTAACAACAACAGTCAGCTCTGGAGTATTAGCACAAGGCATTAACTCAACACCTGGAAATGCTACAACAAGTCCAAAACAAGCAAACAGCAATCTACCCAATATAACAGGGTCTATACCTCTTACAAGTACGATAAGTGGAGCTTTATCTTCAAAGGTCAAGACTAGTCTATCCGATGCTATTGGAATAGCTCAAAAAGCAGTAGGTCCAAACACCTCCGCTACATTAGGGATTCTACGCCCACTAAATGGATACCTAGTATATGATATACACGTAAGGAATAATGCAGATAACACTACCCATGCCGTCATAGTAGACCCCGGAAACGGAAAGATTCTGTTTAATCAGCCATTGACATCATTGTTCAGCGGTGGTTTTGGCCATTTCGGTATGAACGGTCAAGGTAAAATGGGACCAGGGTTTGGAGGCCATGGATATGGTGGCGGTCAAAGAGGATTTTGGCGTCATGGTGGCAGCGGTAATGGTATGACTATGGGACAATAATCATACATGGTACCAATGGATTCACTACGTGCTAGAGTTTGATAGATTGACCTAACAAAGAAGTAGTAAGCATACATAATGCAGCACCAGCTAAACTACGACATACCTATTTTTTTGGATCCTTATATGTGTATGTCATATTATCCTAAAGTTCATGTAAATTGGTACCGTAATAAGAAATGAAAAACAATAACTAAATAGAGAATATTACTTTCATGTCTATACAAATAACAAAAATCAAAGGAATACCAATTCGGTTACATTTTACTCTAATCGTAGTTTTTTTCCTGATAGCATGGACACTTTCAGCAAGCTTGATGCCTGAAATTCATCCTGGTCTAACTAGGGTTCAATACTGGATTATAGGTATTCTTGGCACTATTACTTCATTTACTTCTATATTATTGCATGAACTAGCTCATTCAATAGTCGCATCAAGGTATGGACTTAAAGTACGTCAGATAATCCTTTTCATTTTTGGAGGAGTATCTGATATAGAAGGAGATTCCTCAAAGGATTTTCATAAAGAGTTTAAAATAGCCATAGTAGGTCCTATCACCAGCTTTGTCATTGCAACTGTGTTAGGATTATCATGGTGGGTATTGACATCTATAGCTCAGGGAACAGCATCTTCTAATACTATTGTAGATACTAACAATAACGCAACAATAGTCATTGTCGAAGCTATACTTCAGTATGGTGCAATCATAAACACTATGCTAGGCGGGTTTAACCTTGTACCTGCATTTCCACTAGATGGCGGCAGAATATTGCGTTCTGCTTTGTTGCGATGGAAAAAAGATTATGACCAATCCACAAAAATAGCAGTGAGGATTGGGACAGCTATATCATATATCTTTATGGCAGTTGGATTCATTATCATGCTTACAGGCTCATTTATTGGTGGAATATGGTTGTTATCCATAGGATGGTTTCTAAATAGCGGCGCACAGTCTTACTTAGAGCAGCACCAGATATCCACTGCTCTGTCAGGCGTATATTTAAGGGATATTATGAATACAAGAGTTGTTTCAGTAAAGCCAGACATTACAGTAAATGAACTCCTGAATAATTATTTTAATGTTTATAGAAAAAGTGAATTTCCAGTAGTAGCAGAAAGAGGAGATTATGATCCTGGTTATTATAAGCTGCTTGGGGCAGTTACGGCTAAACAAGCACTAAAGGCACCAGAACATAGCAGAGATAGTATAAAAATACAAGAAATAATGGTTCCTAAAGATGAGCTTATTGTTATGAAGTCCAATAGACTAGCGGATGATGCCTTAAGACGAATGTTTAGAGAAAATAAAAGATGGGTTTTCATTTGTGAGGAAGAAGGTAAGGCAGAAGAAGGAGAACCAAATCAACAAAGAGGACAAAAATTAGTTGGCATAATTAGCAAAACAGACATACTAAATGTCGCAAAGGAAAGAGAGGAATTTGATAAAGCAGTCGAGAAATTAGATGTTAGTACTAGTAATAGCAATGAAGCTGCCACGGGTGGCAGTAGTAACTTTGGAAAAAGAAGTACTACATCAGCTTCTTCAGCAACCCATTCTTATCCTTCTTCTTCTAGCTATAATGATAAAAATAACAAATTTAACATTATATCAAGATGGCGATTTCTATTCTTTGTATTTGGTATGATCGTATTTATAATTGCTTATTCTGTTGGAGCAACACTTGTAAATATTAATCCTAATCAAGCACAGTTCATAAAGACGCATTTTCAGGAACAAATCAAAGGCATTAATCAATATGGCATCTTTGCAAATAATGTCAGGGTAGCGTTAGAAATGTTTATTCCAGGATTTGGTATCGCATTAGGAACGTTTTCTGCTTTCTCAACTGGGTTAGTGTTTAATGCATTATCTACTATTTTGCCTGCATTATCTAATATTTCTCCTCAAATAGTTTTTTTAACACCTTTTGGAATTTTAGAACTTATTGCGTATGGTATAGCAATATCAAGAAGTGGCATATTATCATATCAATTAATTAAAGATACAAACAGGAGAAATTCATGGCGTAAATATGTTATTCCTACCGTTATTGAAATAGGAATAGTTGTAATTATATTATTTATTGCAGCAATGGCAGAATGGCAAATGATACGCACACTGGGAGTTTAGGAGAGTTACTTTATGTGCTATGTGATTTATTCCATTAGCTCTAAGATGCTTATAATATGCAACTACAGAGTAATATGCATTAATAGCAAAAATGTAAAGCATTAGGTTCGTAATGCATTAGTTATTAAATGGACTGCTTTATCTTACCTCTTGCTATAATCCCACGATGGGTAGTAGCTAGCAGATATTTCTAAAATAAACGAATCTCCATTCTTCACACTACTCTAAGAGATTTACCATTTGGTGTTCAAGGCTTCCAAGGTATCTGACCATTATCTCTTAGCTATGGAGATATTATGATTGACATCTTCATGAATTTTGACTTTTCCCTTACCTCTAACACCTTTGTAAGGTGGATTAGGTTCATCAACGCAATAGTAGATCGTATTATTTGTATGCAGTTTTTGTGTTTTTCTAGACTGTCTCAATATAAAATCTCTTATTTGTATCGTCAAAATAATACCATATTGGATGAATATTTGGCTGTCCTTCATTGTCAATCGTGCCGATATGAATATTCAATTTGCTGTTTATCAAAAAACTGATAACCTCATCTTCCGTTAATGGTGCACTAAATCTTGGGCTTGCATCGAAGAGAGTATACCATTTGTAGGTATGTTTAAAAGATCAAATCAAATTGGATACTCTCATGACTATAACTATTAATGACATGATGAGCAAAACCCTACAAACCATTCAAGAAGCAGCTTCTGTACAAGAAGCAGCAAACAAAATGAAAGAAAAGGATGTAAGCTCATTAGTAGTTGTTGATAATCAAAACAAACCACAGGGTATAATTACAGAACGTGACATAGTTAGAAAGGCATGTATTAACGATACAAGTACTAGTGCAGTTACTCTTAGGGATATTATGTCTTCTCCTGTTATTACAATTGATTCTGCTGAATCGGCATCAAAAGCAGTAGATATGATGCTACAACATAATGTAAGACATTTACTTGTTGTAGATAAACCAAAGGATAGTAAACCTATTGGCGTAATTACTCCTCTTGATATAAGAAGTGAAGAATACACAGATGATGCACTAAGAGATTCTATTGAAGAGTTATCATCATATTATAGGTAAAGGAGGTCTTACCACTAACAAGTTGGTTCTTTGTATAATGCGAATATGCCTTACTTAAAGTAGAAATGCGGACGTGAATAAGCATAACACGTTCTCCATACTGCGTATGAGTGTCCCATGTATAATTCAACTTGGTCTTTTCTTCTACATTCTCTGGTCCTGCTCTGGGCTTAGACGATTTACCCTAGGACGTAGATTTATGTAGATGTCATCATATTTTGTAAGGAATTCTCTAAAGGATAACCAGATCCAGCTCCTTCTGTGAAAGGGCTTGTTCGTACTCTCCTTTACTATATATCTGTGCTATCTTGCTCAAAGTTAATCCAATCTCATACTGATCTTCCATTTGTTTCCTTATTTCCAAGCTCTCATTGTACAGCTTTAGCGCTTGCTCATAATCTCATTTATTGTTATGTATCAAAGCTATATTTTTCATCTGGTATGCTGATATAAATCTGCCATGGACGTTATTCTATTAGATGCCAGTATCTTTACATTATCGCTAGTGTCCCCAGGTAAAGATCATTAGAAGAACCGATATTCCCATAATTACTACAACTGTCCATCCAATGACATTAGAAAGCTTACCATTGACCTTATCTTTTAATATCTTTTTATCATTAGCGACCTTAATTACTGCTACAAGGATTGGTGCTGCAACCACTCCATTAATGACTGAACTGTAAACTAGTGCTCTGATAGGGTCTAGATTTGTAAAATTGATTAACAAACCAATTATAGTTGAAGCAGCTATTATCAGATGAAAATTCCTTGCTTGACTAAAGCTCTTGTTTAAACCCTCCTTCCAACCAAATGCTTCAGACAGAGCATATCCAGATGCCCCAGCTAGGACAGGAATAGCCAATAATCCAGTACCTATTATTCCTAATGCAAAGATTGTTTTTGATAATTCACCTGAAGCTGGAAATCCTTTTACAAGAGGTTGTAGAGACTTTGCAGCCTGATCTGCTGTTTGAATGTCTGTAATATTATTTGCATTCAGCGTTGTGGCAGTAGTTATTATGATGGCCCACATGACCAATTGTGACAATGCCATACCTGTTGCTACATCTGATTTCATAGCCTTCAATTCATTTTTTGAAATTTCTGGTGAATTGCCTATTTGGTTTATCTCAATAATCTTATGTTTGGCCACATCCTCCTCAGCTTCTTCAGAAGCCTGCCAAAAGAAGGCATAGGGAGTCAACGTGGCACCAAATATTGCAACAAACATCATTGCAAATGCTGGAGTAAGTTCAAAGTGTGGAACTATTGTTGACCCCAAGATATGTTCAGCGTTTCCGCCTACGATTATGGCAGTAACAATATATGCCAAGAGAGAAATAGTGAGATATTTTAATATCTTCACATATTTGTTATATGGTATTAGCATTTCTGACAATACTATGAATGCTGCAAAGCTAACGGTAGCCACGGCAATTGGAATTTCTGGGACTAGAAGCCTAACTGAAGCTGCCATTGCACCAATATCAGCGCCTATGTTTATGGTATTTGCAACTAGAATAAGGCTTGCAATTATAACAACTATTTTTTTAGAATATTTTTTCTTTATAACTGAACCCAAGCCACTACCGGTTACAATTCCTATTCTTGCACACATTTCTTGGACTACAGCTATCATTGGATACTGAAATAATGCTAACCATAAGAAACCAAAACCAAATTGCGCTCCAGCCTGAGAGTATGTACCTATGGTAGCAGGATCTTCATCAGCTGCCCCTGTAATTAGTCCAGGACCCAATAATTTAAAGAATTTAAACAGACCTGAAAAAGATTTAAAAAGCAAATTATTTTTCTCTATCTATTGTCAGACATTGTACATAAAAGATGGCTACGATGAGAGTCTATCGACAAGTTAAATTGACATATAAATTACCGTAGCACAGCCATATCTATTTATCCATATCACTCTCGAATAGGGCCTTTTGAGACCATAAGTAGAGATGCTTAGTCCATTGGCATCCTGTTCTTAACACTTATAGAATACCATCCAGAACTTTTCTAAATGGAATAATAGGACGTCCTATAGTCTTAAAAGCAGTTTTACAGCAAGCTAATTCTCTAAACCTAAACATGACGGTGTTATCAGTTATTGTAAAATCTGATTTTCTCTCAAACATCTCTTCTAGTATGTATCGATAGGTCAACTAGTTGGAGTGAACAGCTTTTGTAAAATATATCACAATATTTCCAGTAATATTGTCTTGCCAAACTAGATAGATATTATTACTACTACCACCATCATCCGGATCAGTAGTTATTTGTGCAAGGTCTGAAATCCCTGTATCGTTATTGATATTAATTGGCATATTGAAGGTAGATCCATTATCTGTACTTTCTGTAAAGAATATCTCAGAATTTCCAAATGCATTATCACTCCAAACAATATATAGGTTACTTCCATAAGATGATACGGATGGAGAGGTGGATCTAGCCACATTGCTGCTTACCACAGTTACTTTACTAAACGTATTTCCTCGATCTATACTCTTTGTAAGGAATGTCTCATAAGTTCCAATAGAATTATCTGTCCATACCACATATACATTGTTATTTCCAGATATTGCCACTACAGGATTTTGGGAGTTTGAAGGATCATTGCTGAGATTTATTGGCTTACTAAACGTATTTCCTCGATCTATACTCTTTGTAAGGAATATGTCATATGTTTGAGTTTGATTGTTGGTATTTGATGGATCAAAATCTGTGTTATTTTTGTGAGACCATACCACATATACATTGTTATTATGAGATATAGCTATGTTAGGAAAATTAGACACTCCCTTAACGTCATTGGTGAGTATAAGCGGCGTACTGAAGGTATTACCACCATCAATGCTCTTTGTAAAGAGTATATTGTAATTTCCAGGAGAATTGTCTGTCCATAATACATAGACACCATCATTATTTCCATCTGTTGCCATCCGTGGTTGATATGAAATGCCAGGATCATTGCTTAAATTCATGGGTTTGGTGAAACTAGTTCCGCCATTTGTACTCTTTACAAAAAAGATATCAAAATTTCCAGGAGAACTATCTGTCCATACTATATACACGTTATTGCGAAATGCAGCTATGCTTGGAGTTTCTGAATCTGTCATAACACCGGAAGTTAAATTTACTGGCTTACTGAAAGTATCTCCTCGATCTGTGCTCTTTGCAAACATTATTTTATTGTTACCACTCTGGATGCTTTCCTCCCATACTACGTACACATTATTTCCTGATACGGCTATTCTGGGACCTTGCGATGAGATGTTGCTATTGCTTAAACCAATTATCTTTCTCCAATTCTTTATTGATGATGTACTCAAGGTGGGTATTGTTGTTATTGTCTTTTTGTTCTGTGCTGCATTGAAAGAAATTACATTTGGTCTTGCTAAAAGTTTTATCTTAACATTCTGGAAAGTTGTTCCATTTCTAATCAATTTAAGAGTAATAGTATCGTCTACTGACTTGGTGGACTCTATGTAATTAATAATATCTTCAGAACGGTTGATAGGATGTCCATCAATTGCTATTATTATATCACCTATGTGTTTACCTCTGATAGTTGATTGAAGATTGGCTTTAGCCGCTGGACTACCAGGCTGAAGTGATGTTATGACTGCTCCTCCTCCTTTATAATTCATCGATGATGCCGTTGTCGTTGTTGTACCATACTGTATATTGTGACTGAGAGTGGCTGTATTTACTCCAAGCCAAGGATGAATGTATTTGCCATGTGCTATTAGTTCTGGTATAACCTTCTTTATTATATTTGAAGATATTGAGTATGAGAGCTCTGAAATTTGACCAGCGAATGCTATAGCAGCATTTATTCCGATTACTTCTCCTTTCGTATCAAATAGAGGCCCCCCAGAACTACCTGGGTTAAGTGGGACATCTGTCGCTATAACATCTGGGATTGGAAAACCAGTTTGATTGTTTGGAAGCAGTACGTTGAGACCACCAATTATACCCTCAGTCATCAGGTTTTGGATACCAAATGGATTTCCGATAGCGGCTACTTGCTGTCCAACCTGAAGTAACGAGGAATTTCCTAATTTTACGTGAATAAGTTTTTCAGAGAAATTTTTGTGTTCAATTTGTAAAACTGCAAGATCAGTAAATGCATCATTTCCTATGACATTTGCAATATAGATGTTACCGTCAGCAAATCTTACCTCAACTCTTTTACTTCCTTCTATTACGTGGTCATTAGTAATAATATGTCCTTGATTATCATATATGAATCCAGAACCAAAGGCAGTAGCCTGAGCTATTAATGCATTCTGTCTAGTAACATAGGTAGTCGCATTAGGCTGGTTTGTAATCTGAACAACAGAATTTTCTGTTTCCCTAAATATGTCGCTAAGCGACGGTCTCTCTTGAGAAGAGTCCAAATTGCCTAGAACGATTCTTTCAGTATTTGATATTAATGATATTAATAAAATTATTATAGACAACAATAATGATGATCTATAACGTAAATAGTATAATAGATCATAACTCATGCTTTTTGACAACATGCACTTTTATTGCATAGATATATATCCTGTGTACTTTATCTACGTTTATAATGCAAGACAATAAACTTCAAGCCAACTCGCTACTGATTGATTTGTTTTTATCGTCTATCTGACGACTAATGGATCTCGCTGTATCGAAACTCTTGGACTCATTATCAAATAAGAGATCACGCTCCTGACTAAAAGAGTATAGATATAGTTTTAGCTTTCCATTCAATGTCCCAATAACCGCCATAATAGCGGAAGTTAATAGCGTTGTTCGGTGTTGAATACCCAAACGTTATTTTGGAGACTGTTGGTACTGCACTTGAAGTTCTGAAATCCTGTCTTATCTATTCATTTATGGGTATTTTCGGCATTAAAGTATTTTCTGCAGAATTCCCATCAGATAGGATATACATAAATCATTTAAAATTCATGACTTTAAAAATTTCTTTTCTAAATCTAAGAATATGGAGTAATACATGAAAGATTGACTTCTGGATATGCAAGTACCGACTACGACTAATTACAAAAGAGATCTGTATATAAGAGATAACAAGATCAAATATTGGCTGAACGGAATAAACATAGATCTAGCATTAATATCTAAGTAGTTAAACCGGGATTAGCCCTATATTGATAGTAGATTTGTCTATTGATGGGAATGCCAATATCTCATCCTTGCTAAATATTTGTCTCAATTTGTTTATATGTTGTATAGCCACTTTATATGAGAAATCTTGTGGCAAGAAATAATTCCTTTTTAAAAGTCCTAGGATGCGGTGCAGAGTTGGCATATCCCTTTCTAAAATATTATAGGATTCCATTATTGCATCACTTTCATCATAATCTATAGGTGTTTTATTAAAATCTATTGAAGTCTCACTTATATATTGAAATTTTAGTGGTTCTTTACTTGTACGAGTTACAGTTACGATGTACATTGCACGAATACTCGCACCATCTATAGAATCATCATAGACAGGCTCATCTAATATAATCTGGGTTTCTTGTATAACCTTTAGAAATTGCTCTTTCTTTGATTCGTCAATATGGTGCAAACAATTGTTTACTTCTTGTTGTGTCACTATGTTATGACTCATCACAATCGTAAACCACATTCTTATTCTTATAGTGTTCATTCTCATCTCATGCAGCAAGATCCTGCAGAAGAATATGTTTTATTCAGTTAAGCATAGAATAAAGCGAGCTCCAGAATCAGAAAGTACTAGGGAAAATGGAGTTATCTTTGCCAGACGGTTTATATCGACAATATCGAGAATATTATTTGCTGTTGTTGGAATTAGATAGTTCTATGACGTCCTCTTGAATGCACTCTTGCTGAAGTATTATAATAAAACGAAGTATTCCTTACAACTATATAAGTATACAACAAGACTTCTTAAGAGACAAGATAGGAAGAAATTAGGATTCCTTTTTATTATATACAGTGCGTGTTAAAGCTTTTGACTAGTAATGCAGATGCCAGCTACTCAAAGAAAATAATAGATGGTCTTGATTTTGTATTAAGTCATTTCCAAGAGTCAATATTCCCAAGGAAAATTATGACAAAACAATTGGGCTATCAAGTAGAGGTATTCAATAGAGAAGAAGCTTTGGAATATTTTAAAAGTTCAAACTATGAAGATTGCAGAATAAATGCCTATCCCTCTTTTACTGAATACAAAGGCATTAACAGGACACCAATAAGTTTTCTAATGGTTGATTTAGACTTGAAAGACTTTAGTGAACGAGGAGGAGGAGGGGGACAACAAGAATATTCATTAAAAAAAGCATTAAACAAAGCCTTAGAGAAAATTAAAAAAGAAAGAAAAGAAGGAGAAGGAGAAGTAGGAAGCATAGGTGGAAATCCAACAGTCTTATGGACAGGTAATGGTTATCATATATACCATCCTGTTAGTGGATTTGTCTTGGAAGAATATGAGACATTCTACGAATTTACAAAATTCTTAGACAAGGACTTGACCAGTATGTTTATTCAATTTGCAGAGGAATATTTTACAGATTATACTGCTGACCGTCTACACAATCCAACCGTAAAGTCATGTTTACTAAGGATTCCAGGAAGCCTAAACACAAAATGCATTCCAAGCAAAGGCCAAGATCCAGAGGTAAAGATAATAGAAAGATGGGATGGCACAAGACCATCTATTCAACCTCTCCTGCGAGATTTTAGAAGGTGGCTTATTCAAAAGAGAATTGATGATATGGAAGAGTTAAAAAAACAAGAGAAAAAGCATTTTAATTTTCAGATGGTTGTATCACAACAAAGTCAAGAACGTACAAACAGGGTTACCAAAATAAAATGGATAGAGAAGGGAATACTCGAAAACCCACTTCCAGATCACAGAAAATACATCATCTGGAGAATACTTTCGCCATATCTTCTCAATGTAAAAAAGATACCAAAAGAAGAATCTTATTCTATAATAAAGGATTGGCTGGATAGGTCTGATAAATTAGAAAAGTTGAACTTTAATCCAAAGATAAAGATAAGAGAAGGACTTAGAGGTGCAAGCAAAGGTTATCTTCCAATAAGTTTAGAGAAGCTAAAGGAAGAAAACAAACCCTTGTATGACATAGTTATATGCAAGGGTGATGTCATGCACTGAACCATCATAATGGTCAATTAATAACAATATAATCCTTCATACTACTATTACTAATGATAATGACAATAGATGTAACTACAATGCAGGGCTCGCCTATCACATTAGAGTCCTCAAAGACAGGATGGAAAAAGAAAATTGAGTCTTTGAGAAATACCTCTCTACAACAATGTGTAGCATTTGATCCTAGAAATATTATTCAGACAAAGCTCTTGAGATAGCCCTAAATCTCCTGTGTTAAAGAAATTACCAGAAGTCTTTAGGAAAGCACAATAACGATAAGAGGACAGAGCTGATTTTTCTAGGCACAATGTTTACACCATCCCTCTCAATTTAGATGCTACTTACGACATAATAAGATATACAGAGTTGCATGCAGAGACATGTAATTCAGCTACAAATATTTTCTATATATTGTTGTTAGCGAATATGTTGTACGAGTAGGAATGACACCGATTATTATACATCCCACATAACCTGTAGTATTTTGACAATAGTATAAACATTATAGTAGATAGATATTTTTGATTTTTTCTAACTTACCTTTGCGACCCAAAATACATACCAGCTACCGTCTAGGGTTATATTACTATCATATTTCTATAGAACAAAGCCTGTGTTAAATGTCTTGTACTCTATTTTGGAGCTGCAGTATTTTGACAAACCGCGACGCGAATTCCATTTCTATATACAAAAGAAGTATCTCGATTATCTCTGCTAACTTTAATCCTTTCTGTATTTACTGTTTGCCTCTTCCTCTGTTACCTTGAACCATAGGGTTTTGCCATCAAATCTTTCCGCAAGACTCTTTGGCAGATAGAACCTATCATGTTCTGTAATGCCTATTTCGGTAATGACGTTGTCAGATTCTACTGTATGAACCTCTCCTAAGTCAGCATTATTAATTCCTCTTGCTTCTTTCTTTATTACATCATCCCACTTGATTTTTATAAGTGCTTCTCCTTTATCTGTAGCGTCGTCTTGCACGGGATCATCTGTGTAATATAGTTAATAAGAGTTAGATGCTCTTTTTTGACTCCAATCCTTTCCCAGTTAAGGGAAACGTCATTCATCTCCAAAAGCAATCTAACTGCCTTTAGACTGTTGCCAACTGTGGATGTTGTTATTTCTCTTTTTTCAGCTCTTGAATTTTGTGTAGAAAGAGAAGATATTATGATTATCCTCTGAATGAATTTGAATTAATAGGATAAACAATACTCCATCTGCTATCCCAATAACCACTTATCAATTGTCTTCTATGTCGATAATCGTTATGTAAAAGTAAGCTCATACTTCTATTATAAATTCTACTTCGACCGAACTGTCAAAAGCCAAGCTACTCGCGCCAACTGAGACTCTGGCATGCTTTCCTTTTTCACCAAAAACATCCACTATAAAATCAGAGGCACCATTAATAACCTTGGCATGTCCAGTAAAAGACGCATCGCAGTTGACATAACCGGAAACTTTGACAAATTTTTTTATCTTATCAAGGCTGCCTAGTGCCTGTTTTAATTCCGAGAGCCCATTTATAATGCAAAGCCTTGCTGCAGCCCGACCATCCTCTAGCGAAATATCTCTGCCTACTTTTCCTTTATACTTTGCATTTATGGAATTCGAACCTGGTTCTATTGGAATCTGACCAGATACAAAGACAAGATTGCCTGTGATAACAACTGGAACAAAAGAGCCAATAGTATGCTGTGTATCAGATAATTTTACTCCTAAAGAATTTAGCCTTTCTTCTATCATTAGAATTTTGAAGACAATGTCATATTATTGTATTTCTATTCATCACTGGGAGGTGCTTGTATACAAAGATGTTGTTAATAATGAAGAGCAAAGTATTGTTTTTACCTTCTGCGTAGTAGCTACTCGTTACCTGCTTCAAATGAAAATATAATGACACATGACACAAAGTTTAAGGTTCATTCAATAAGAACCAAAAATGAAGGGTCATAAAAGTATCGGATAGTAATCTCTTTAGAATTAATTCAATGTTCTACTCAGCAAACTAGCATATGTAATACTACCTTATTGCTACAGTTCCACTTGGCACAACAAGCGCTTTTTTATATCGTTGAGGCCCTGTAGAAACCAGGTTTTCATTTGATTATCAGTCAAAGCTTTCTAAGAGCATTATACTCTACACCTATTGAGGGAGTCAAGGTATGTAAGACTAGCTAATACCATGATGCGTGTTTTGAAGAATGCTAGAATACCGTTATTTC
>JAFAQB010000193.1 GCA_019246625.1 Nitrososphaeraceae archaeon | reverse complement strand
TTCCTGCATTTACTATGATTCCTCTAGTTGGTCTTATTATTTTCACAAATAACAGTAATAGAAACTTGAGGTCAATATGGCTGTGGCTTGTACCTGTAATTTTGATACCATCAATTTGGCCCATGTATGCTCTATATAATGGCCAATCTAATCTCTGGTTGCAAGGTGTCATATCACAGGAATACAAACATGATCGTCCATTATTAGATTCAATAACCACCGATCTGAAACTTGATCCTGTCATTTTCGTAATTGGAATGTCAGGGCTAGCTTATGGATCATTAAAAGGAGATGTCTTGATCATTTTGTGGTTTATCCCATTTCTTATATTTCTTTATCTTATAGGGCATGTCTATCCCTTTCACCTAATTCCCCTGTTACCAGTACTTTGCATTGCATCTGCTAGGATGCTCGAGAGAATATCAAACACAATCAGAAAGGAAAGAATTCAAAGACTGGTGTTATTGTTTACTATGATCTTCGGAATAGCCGAATTTGGACTGCTAAGTAGTTGTATATTATTAGCGACAAATGTTAATTTCTCTTACTTTAGGGCTTATGCAGATATTGTTCTACACCTACCAAATTACACAAATAATGAAAATCACACCAAAAACAAGGTAACCGTCATAGGGCCTAATTGGATTTGGAGTTATATGTGGATACCCAAGTATGTATTTGATAAAGATCATTATTTTGTCTTCGTTAATCCTGGAACCCTAAGCTCTCAATATAATCAGCCATTGAAAACTCACAAAGTTCTTTTTATAACCGATGATAGCGGTCCATTAATATCAAACAATGATGCAAAGGCCTTCAGCAAACAAATACGGACTCTATACAATACTACAAAAACAATAGCAACAACTGATAATAACAATACAATCTATAATGTGCAAAGTTATCCATACAATGGGATGATTACAAGCACCGGAATAAGAAGAATCGAAATAAAATCAAATTATTAACCGAATTCCTTATAGAGGACAAACTCTTAATACCAAAATTTTTGTCCCCACGTATATATTATAAATGACGAGAAACGGCTGGTATGTACATGTTTATTGTATTCATGATATTAATTATACTGCTACTTTTAGGCTCCATGATTTCAATACAGGCACAACAAACAAAAGTGATAAAAAGAGAAAACGCTGCCAAGAAGAATATGATGAGAGTTGCAGCAACACTATTTGGAATAGATAATCATACTGGAAGCTTTCTAACCTTTGTAACTGTGAAAAATATAACAAAAGCTGTTGTTTCGAATACAGCAGAGCGTGATTTAAGGAATCGCGTTAGTAGTGGAGCATTAGTGGTTTCCTTAAGTTTTCCACATGGTATCACAAAAGCTGGCGATCAAATCAGAGCTTGTAGTATAATATTAAAGAATCTAAAAATATTTTGTAGTGTAACTAAAATGCCATTTGTGGATACAAACATAATTTTTGTTCAGCTCTTTCTGAACAGTAAGTAAGGGCAAAATTGCTATGCGGGTTTAATGAGATAGAATTTGGGATAAGTTTGCGTTTTATATATGCATATCTTCTAATATTCATACTAAAATGGAAAAAGTTGAATGTCAACAAAACATATATCTTAGCATGACATTATTAGCTGATGGGAATTCTGTTTTAGATTCTATATAAAACAAGTCGCAGATTTGCAATGTCCACATTTGTATGTATCAATCACTTTAGCCACTAGCACAGACTAACTTAAAATGGTGATTCAAATTACGCCCCAATCTCAACTATTTATCTAAGATTACAACATGTCAACTCATAAGCTTCTTAATAAGAAGCGATAAAAAATATTAATTAGATGTAGTATTTACACACAAAAGTTACAATTTCACATACTGACATAGGTTACAGATTTCTGCTTGGTATTATTTATTCTGTCATGCGGTCTCTTGAATGTTTGTAGAAACATTTCAGATGGTGCTAATCCATTTATTCCACCATGTTCTCTTTTGTCGTTGTATGTATGTCTTCACAAACATATCATATCTTAACTTCCCATCATCTATGATTGATATATTCTCTACTGAAATAAACTCACTTTTGACTATCTTGTTATATGCTTCTATCTTTCCTTGCAGCTGTGGATAAGATTTTGGGATTGGCTTATCTTTATCCTGTTATGCTTAAGAAAGAAAATGCTTAAAGACTTTAGACATAAACTGTTTACCATTGTCATGCATGATTTTCTTGGGCTTACCGTTTACCATTATCCACTCTTCAAGTACATCTAGGACATCTATACCTCTCTTTCTTTCAGACCATTTACTTGCTACTTTTCTTGAGCAATCATCTATACAGCTTATGTTATAGTTTCTGACACTGGATTGAGATATGTAAAATGGTCCAAGAATATCCATTATTTGTACCATATCATTTGGATGCTTCATCACAA
>JAFAQB010000321.1 GCA_019246625.1 Nitrososphaeraceae archaeon | reverse complement strand
GAGAAATGTTCAAAGATAATACGCTTCAACTACTAGCCATTCTGCAAACATCCTATAACTCTTTCTTCCCTTCATACTGGCGTATCATCACCAATTATAACACCATATGCTGCCATACTGTGAATATGTATGTGGTTGCTCTTTCTGTGGAGAAGTAACGGAATTCTCGCATTTCTTATTAAAACACGCAACATGGTGTTTGCTAATCTGACATACCTTGACTACTCTCTCAACAGGTATATTGTATTATGCTCTTACAAAGCTTTGATGGATTTGTGTGAAAGAAGGGTGGTTTCTACTGAGCCACATATATCATATTATCTTATAAATACCATAAACTAGAATACTTCTTGATGGATTTAACCAATCAATTCTCTGATGCCTTTGTATGCTTGCAAGAAACTTGTGCCTTTATCTGTTGTTCTGTAAACTCTATTATCTTCATAGTCAATGCATTCTATCAAACCATTTTCTATCAATAGCTTCATGTATACTTTCAACCTACTGTAAGTTAAAAATGATCTGTAGTATATTTTTGACTTTGTTACTGCACCACTAACGTTGCTCACAATCGTAAGAAATTATTATAATCGTTGATAATCTTTCTTACTCTCGAGTTCAAGCTCAAATTCAATGGATGATTTTGCCTCAGGAATATCAGAACTTACCGCGATATGATAGTAAACACAGGGACATGCCTTGCTCATAAATGCTGCATTATTGCTTGACAAAAAGGTGATGTTCTTGTTGTTGTGTCTGGAGCATAATATGTTCCGACTATTAGTTTGTAGTAACGAAGTCATGATATTGCGCTTCGAATTATTGTGACACCACAGCTTCATAGCAGCATTCCTGGTTTATAAAAATAGGCAGCAAATCTAACAAATCATAGATTATTTTTATCAAACTTAAAAGTCAATGCTACATTGTATTAGCTGCGTTGATTGGTGTTAGATCAAACAAACAAAGATTTGAAAATACTCATAACATTTATAGAAAACCTATTTCTTTCTTTTGGGAGAAGTTTTCTAGCATAAACCGTTGGAGTATTATCTCTTCTATTGCACTTATAATAGTCACTATTATATTCTCTATTTCAATAATTGCTTTTGCTCAAAGTCATGAATTTAATAAAAATCATCTTTGGATGTCAATTGGCAATTACCTAATTTAATCAACTATCTATCCAGGTTAAAAATATATGAGCTTCTTTTAGGACTAAACTTGCTAACATAAATTCGTCAACTGTATTAAGCCGTTTAACCTCGTGTTATAGCGCATTGGATTTATACGAATTATGTTAATTGGTATAGATAAGTTCGCAAAAGGAGAACTGTTACCAATTAATTGCCAAACCTACATTGAAGATATCATGCAATTCCGTTATCGTTATTCTGATAGGCAGAAAATCGATAATGTTCTTTTTTCATATTAGCAAGTAAAGAATAAGATAGACGAAAACCTTCCACTATATCCTGCAGAATGGGATAGCATAAAATATGAGAAAATAGTAAATTCTGCAGAATATAAAACCTTCTTTAGGCTATTTCATGAAATCCAAAATTCTGATCTGTTGAATTATACAGCTATCTATCTTTTCTTTGGAATTGGCGAAGAATCGCAATTCAGCATTTAGAACATTTTCAGTACCGTAATACAGCTCAGTCCTTTCTTTATTTGTATCTGAGTGATCTGGTGACTCAGATGATGGTTGGAGCGGTACTGACTTGTCCAAGTAGATACTTCACTATTGAACTTGTAGATATAAAATAGCAAGTAAAAATGTTCTAGGCTTGCTTACTTATAGTCAAGGAGAGATAAAATCTTACAAGGCTATAGTAGCTAACAATAATTGATGAAATTCAATACACTATAATGAAAAATAAGGAAATTATATTTATGGAAGGATTTCCCAGTCTTTTAGACAACACAAGTCTGCTAAACTACTCAGCTGCTGATTGTGACTTTCTTCTTCTTGTTATTGATATTGGGGTATTGCTCAAGTTTAATAGACATAATCATATCCGTCCTTATAGGATAAAAATGAATTTGCAGCAATATACTGCAATAAAATATAGTCCCTAAGCTGCTTAAGCTATACTGTTGTATCGGCGCACATTTGTATTGAACGTAGCTTGATATGCAGTGTTCTTGCTTTGAATAAACTATGCCATGTGAGTTAAGCGGCACTGGTGGAATCTTGGAATCGCTGATGTTTTCTTCTTGTTTTAACTTGTCTGAAGGCTCTAGTGGCAGTTCTATATGATTAGCACTACTAGCATTAACCATTAATCTTTCACCCAACATACTTCTTGTTTTCGTTGTTCTTTGTCGCAGCTGTGCTTTTGGTTTGGTGCTATATTGCCATATGATATTGGATATTGGAATTCAATCCAAATATGTTTTTCCAAACAAAAAGAAGGCCAGAATAACTGTCTTTATCATAAATGAAACAT
>JAFAQB010000243.1 GCA_019246625.1 Nitrososphaeraceae archaeon | reverse complement strand
TCCAACAACTTGAAAGAGTAGAATGAATTTAACCCAGTAGAATGAAAGTTTCTATTCTATATCCTTACAGTATTAACCGCAAAATCAAATTCTTTATACATTTCTTATAGTCACAAGGGCCTATAAATCGAGTCTGTGAATTAACTATGCAACTAGAATTAAGCTCAAAAAAAGGAACACATGATAAGGGAAGGACATGCTTAATAGGTTTGCATTTTGTTTTATACTCTAGGCGGATCAAATTCATCTGATCTATGACCAGGATACTTTATTGTTACATTTTCTTTTTTATTATCAATAACAATTTTCTTACTCCAAGCAGCCCAAATACTTTTGATATAATACTATCGCTTTTTCCTTTTGAGAATGATTGAGACATTATTGCTAATAATATTCCTATTCCAGCCATTGATGATGTTAGCCATATAACATAATGATTTCCAAATGTCAATCTTCCAGACGATGACGATGTTATCTCTGAAAGAATATGAAAGGCAACAGTAAACATTCCCTGGCCTGTTCCAATCGATAAGAAGAATTTTCCAATGTTGACCCTGCTTACAGCAAACAACCCTGCCCCTATAAGTACGGTAATTCCTCCAAGCTGGCTTATGACGGCCAGGATTCTAATTGGAACCAGTAAAAAAACCCAAATTGTTGAGCCGTGTGCAAGATAATCTCATGTGTAATCAGACTATAAATTTCCAAGGTTGCCTTGTACCCTGAAAGCAAAAGAAGTACTCCTGAAACAAACGCAATTCCCGCTGCTATCGCAGTGTGTGGAATCTATCATAAAAGGCTCTGTGTTCTACTGTGTATTTTGGCATAAATTTGAAAATAGTAACAAGGCTTTTCATTTTGGCATAAGAATATTTCGAGCGCGCTTCATGGGCCGTGATTGTTAGTCTGATCCCTTTGTGCTTACAGACTCGGCGAGCGATTTTGGTATAAAATATTTTTTTACAGTAATAAGACCTCCTCCTACAACCATATAATCTGAAAGGATTCTTCTAAGAAAGCCAAGATTTTTTCCATCATTAGAATATACTGGCTTGTGTATTAGGTCTGACCAGTTTGAGAAAGGATCATTATCATTGTGAGTGTTATCTTTATTTTTAGTTTCAGTCACAGGAGATATAATAAGAATGACTTGCTGAATTATTATTGGTTTTGTGATATTTTCTACTACAAATAAAATCTGTTGATTCTTTTCGCTTTCTTCTAAATAAGCATTGGGTATCTAACTATAGAATTCCACTAAAACCATACTTGTCTTTGTCTTTGCCAGCATGTTTGTAGGAAAGAAGACAGCGGCAGATAACATATAATAGATCTATTGTACTCTGTTGCATAACTAGTTCCTATATCAAAATTTAGGAGTTATTGGCTATTTCATTGTGATAAACATGTTATATAATGACGCTTTCAGAAACATTTCCTTTACCATGTTTGGAAACTTCCTTGCTGATACATATTCTCCAAACATCCTTTTCATCGAAGAGAATACAGTCTCTGTTATCCATCTAGATCCATAGTTAACTTTAGCCATCCACCTTTCAAAATTCTTTAGCTGCTGCAGTACTATTATTTTTCTTGGGTGGCAGCAGCAATCTGTTAATCGATCGGAGTTTTTCACCAACAATAAGTCTTGTAGAGGTAGCAAACTCATTCCTGAAGATCTTGTTAAACCAGATAGTGGACAAGACAATGGTCGCTGCAGCAGCGGTGAAAGGAGAAGGAAGAGAGTGTTTTCCTGTTTGTGTTTGCGGTTTATCAAGATAAAAACGCACCAAATCCTGACTCCTTATATGATGATATGGTTAAATCTTTTGCAAAGACATTAGATCGTTTGATAATATTTCAAGGTGATATGGAATACGGATAAGGCTATATCTACTAGACTAGAAGATCTGTAATGTTTGTTCATCTGAATCAAGAAATTGATTCCTGCAGCTAGAGTTGCGTAGGGAAGTTTTACTGCATTGTCTATGATTTCCCTATATTTTCCGTCTTAGCTTTTGAGTAGCAGGGTTCATTCAAAACATCATGTAAGATTTCTTGCACTCCCTCTTCTTCTAACTGTGGTTCAGCTGCTCTACTCTACGATTGATTTAATCTATACAACCTGTTATGATGCATTTTTAAATACTCATCTGCGAGAACGAGTGGGCATAAGTTGTGGTTTTTCTCTTAGCCATAATATGATTTTTGTTCAGGTAATTACATTCTAGCCAAAGAAAAAAAGACAAATATATGGAAAATGTTGGAGCAGTTGCATGAATGACGATAAATTAGACTTTTTTGCTAAATTCAGCGAGTTTAGCAAAAATATTATACCTTCACTTAAAGATTTGATCAGTAATAATAAGGAATTTCAAAATGATCTAGACAAAGCTGGAGGAATAGTATCCCTATTGGGAGTTGGACTTCAGATATATGATACAATAAAGAAGAACTTAGAAACAGATGAAGATAGGGCAAGCAATTCCCTAATAAGAATTGTTTTTGAATCAGCAAAGAATGCACTCAAAGGTACAAGCAAAAAATACTTTGATGGAGAGGAAATAAAAATTGACATGGATCTTAACATGAAAAAGAATATGTTACAGAATGTCTTTGAATCATTCAAAGAATGCTATGAGGATGATGAGAGTTTTACTTCTCTTACAGACCTTCCATCCATACTCTCTTTTAAATCATCCCTTGTATCGCAAAGTCCTGTTAAGTTAAGGAGAATAATCACCTCTTAACCAGTTGTTAATTTTATTAGGTTTGGTATTGGAGTTTGCTACTGTATTATACATGAAGGAGGAAGAACCAGGGACTTCTGTTCATAAAAAACTTGACCAGCAATTATCAAGCAGAACCATTTCCTCAGAGTTACCTGAAGCCGACAAGATCATTGCAGACAAAGACAACGTAATAGAAAGGTTAAGAAAAGAAAATGAGGACCTGTTAAAAGAACATAGTCCCACAAGGCTCCAAGGCCAGAACGCAGCCCTACAACAAACGCAGCTCGAATCTGAACTTTCTAAAAGAGATGCTTTAATAAAAGAATTAAAGATTCAAATCCATCACCCAGAAGAGCTAGAATCGGCAAAAAGCAACAATAGCAACGAAGCGAGTGTTTGTCCTCCTAGAAATAATGGTCAATATGAAAATCATACTATTGACTTTGAGATGTCTTTTCCTTTTGATGACGTACAAAATCACATGAGATCCATATACAATGAAAACAAAAGTCTTGGAAAGATATCATTCTATGGTCGATTGAACCTGAAAACTCGCAAAGTCGTTGCAGCTTCTATAGAAAGTATGACAGAAGACAAAGACGAGGTCATTGCCAATAGTAACAAAGATGACAAGGTATGATAGGGCCATACTGGAACATGCCGATCCTGATACATTAGAGAATGTCTGGGAATTCATTATCCAGTAGTAGAAGAAAAACTCCCAAGATTGTACCACTTGCTACTGGCAAAAGTGTACCACTAGCTGAACTAGGACATTGTACAGTTCTTGGGAAACACTTTTCAGGACACAAGATTAAAGAGATTGCTATTGAAAAATATCGATGCAGCGCATACGGAATTACATTTGAAGATCTAACAAAAGATTCCAGGTCAAAAAATCACAGGCTCAGCGAAGCTTGAAGCATTTTCATGCCAAAAGTGTTCTTTTTACAGCACAAGACCTTATTTGCCAGGGAATAGATCTTATGGAAAACAAAAAACCCCTTCAGTGTGTGCTGTTGTACTCATCATTGAGCTTACATTAATGGTATAGTAGTGGTTGTTTGCTAATCTGAGTGACGTTATGATCTGTCCTTACCACATAGTGCAAAATTGAAGCATAACAAAAACTTTCCAATCAGAAGAACGAGCAAAACATGGTTTTAATGATCCAATCTGTTATTTGTCTTTATTTGAGAGTCCTACTGTTATCCTAAATGACTTATAGTTGGTCTGTCAAGTTTACTTTTTAGATCTTTTAACCTATTTCTTAACGTTACTCCAGTGATTCCTGCTGCATTTGAAATATCCTCT
>JAFAQB010000370.1 GCA_019246625.1 Nitrososphaeraceae archaeon | reverse complement strand
ATGTTTGCATATATTTCTGTCGCATTTCTTGGAGATACCCAGCTTGTAGTAAATAGCCTGTTTGCTGCTTCTATCTGAGGTAGCCATGCTGACTGTAGTGAATTGATAATTTCTTTTTGTGATTCTATATAATTATCGGCTAATTCTCTTGAGGCTTGAATAGTTTGCTCCTGATATTCATTAGCAGCCTGTGTATAACGAGGAATCTCTCTTCTTGCTTCATCTATATGTCTTCTAATATTATCTTTAGTTTCATCTAATGCACGGTTGACTGTTGCTCGTTGGTATTGAGATGAACCTTCTCTTGTTGATGCTGTTTCACCGATTTCTGCTGTTGTAGTCTCGTTCCTTATCTCATCTTTTTTCGATGACATTGTAAGTCTACTTTTATATTATATTATAAAAATCTAAGCAATGATAGATCCAGAATAAACCATAGATATTATTACGAGGTTGGTTAACCTGCTCATGGTATAGTCCTATTACTATCTAATTTGCCCGATACTTTATCTTATCAGTTGTCTTAAAGACTGATGTTGAATTAGCTAGTTCTCTCTGGATAGTAAAGGATAAACCAATCCCTGCTGTAGATAATGTAGGTGATGAACCTAATCCAGAAGCTAATGTTGTATTGATACGAACGTGATGCTAAGGCTTGGTGTCAGCCACATCTTATTTTAGATAAGCAAAATACGATATCAAATGATTTGCTTGATGTTTTATGTCTAAGCTGCATATTGGAGAGATATTAACGATTAATTGTTAAAGACGACAAGACAACAAAGGAACGACAACAGTAGTAGATGTGGCTGTAGCAGCACATATGAAAGAAGACCACCACAACTACCTATCGAAATAACAATAACCGACGTATATGACTATATTTTTGATACTTTGCTGAATCCTTAATTATTGATAATAGTTAGTTATTATTGAATTATGGTTCTTCTACTATAATTCAATAATATAATTATACTTATTATGTTACTATTTATGATAACATTACCTATTATTTTACTCGAAAGAATGAAAAGGAATAATCTCCATACTGCAGATATACAAATGCTCTGTAAATAAGAAGCAGAAGAAAATAATGAACCACACAACAACCAGATTTACTATAATATCTACAATAGCAACATCACTACTAATTATGGGAACAATTCTTGTCCCAATGGTACAACAACAGCAAGCATACGCTAGAAGTCATAGAAACCACTTTCTGCAGGATAAATCCGCTACAGATTATGTGGGCAAGAGTACAGACAAGAGAAATGCAGTACAAGATCCAGATTTAGAAAAGCTCTGCTTTTTCTTTTGTGGAGGAGGATCAGGACCTCAAGGACCTCCAGGACCTCAAGGACCTAAGGGCGATACTGGAGCTCAAGGAGCTACTGGACCAATGGGACCTCAAGGAGCAACTGGACCAGCAGGACCTAAGGGTGACACTGGTGATACTGGATCAGCAGGACCAGCAGGCGCACCTTGTCCTAATACACGACAATTAATAGAGGGGAATCCAATCGACACCACAGGATCCAAAAAGGACACCACAGGAGATCCTGTAATATATGGTGCGCCACCAACCGGAACACCAAATAATCCTGTATGTGTTCCCTGATCATAAAAGGTGATCAGGCTACTTTTTTATTTTTCAGTCAGAGCCTGCCCAAAATTATTGCGCGTAAGCAATTATATCACAGGATCGGTCTGTTGTGTTCGACAAAACTAATTGATTGACTGAAGGATATCAAGTGAGTAACCTTATCTATGTTTATACTTTTAATATTACATTTAAAAGTTGTCGGTATGTTGGCTCTGTACAAACCATCGACTATTATAATGAGATTAGTTAATCTGTGCATATTGTAGGCTATGCATCTGAATGATAGCTCTGTTCTGCGTTCTTGCTGACCTTGATGTAATCTGTTCACCAAACAACTGTTTTATTACGGAAATTATGGTTTCATCCTTGTTTCTCTGATGGTATAGTATTTTGGAGTAACCACGTTTCATCTCTTTTCTATACAGTAGGTGATAGCCAATGAGTTAGACGTAATGCAGTATATGTGAATTCACCATACACTGGCCGGAACATTGCAGAGTGGATAAAGAAGGCGCGTGGAGAAAATGTCAAGCATGGGTATTACCATAGTGATGTTATTGCCATCAAGGACTGACACTCGCTGGTTTCATGACTATATATACAGAAAGCCAAATGTTAAACACAGATTCATTAGATGTAAACTAAAGTTCAAGGTTGATACATCAATTCAAGCTGTCCCAAACACAGATCCATTCCCAAGTATGATATCTATATTCCTTGTCCATAGATGCTATTGTAGTAGTAGAAGATGATGCTAACATCTTTACAGTACTAAGCCACTTAATAGATTTAGATAGTAGACAAACTATAGCTGTAGTATAGTTCGGCTAATTGGGTAGGTAGATTCATAGCTATATGTAGCTATCCTCAGACCAGGCTCATCAACCATCATGTAATATCAATCTAGGTGTAGAGAGCATATTATCTATGTACTACTACTATCAGTTAGTAACGTCTATCTGCAATCAATATTATTTGGTTAATCATTGAAACAATTATGTTGTCTACTTTCTTTAACACATCGAAAGACCTTCT
>JAFAQB010000369.1 GCA_019246625.1 Nitrososphaeraceae archaeon | reverse complement strand
TAGAACATTCGGCAAATTTATGCAACAAAGACTTTTTTCATGATCTTCAGATGATTCCAATGATAACATACTAAAATCATGTCAAATTTGATTTACACTGCTTCTAGCCGGCGTTAAATACCGCTTCACATATTCTTTGAAGAAGATATATGATAGAATGGAAGAAGGATGCGATAACATTCTCATTTTCCATTGACTACGTTTTCGTGTTATTTGTTCGTGAGTATTTGAGTATTTGTGCTAGAACTGTTCCACCAACGTTCTCTGTTTGTAACACATAATAGATTAAACATAGTTAACCAACGTAACCCGGCTGATAACCTTTTTACAACCAAATGTTAACCATGACTTAGCCATTAAAGATAATAAGAGGAAAGAAGTAACATCAAAAGTGAGTCAAATTTGGAATCTGGGTATTAACTATGTAAAGCGAAGAAGTAGCTTGTATAATCGAAAACAATACATACTTATTGTGTTATATTTAACCATCAGGTCCTGCATAATGACCGCTGGTAGAGTAATACATTACTTGTTCCCTAGTAATAGGATCTTCGATTAAAGACCCTGCAACCTTCTGTTCTTTTATAACACTTTTTAATGCTGCTTTGATGCGTAATAATATTAATAATTCTTCTGCTGAAGAAGGCATGCCTTCATTTATGTGGGTATCAAAAAGTTTTTCTCTTATATGATGTTCTGAATAGGGCTTATTCTCATTTTTGAGGAAGTCTTCAATTAACTTTTGGTACTCGGGAACAGACATTTTAACAACAAATTTATACTTTCTGCTGTTCTTTTCATCTGGCATGATCATTAAAAGAATCTAATTCTATTAAGACTTTGTAAAAACCAAGAAATACTCGTCAGAACAGAAACTTAGTTGCAGCAGATAAATGCTCGTACGACAAATCTGATTGGTAAGATACATCAAATTATGATGAAAACGAGATGTCCCATAAATTCAATATGTTTGACTTTGGTGTATAACATGTTATCATCTTTAGATGTATACAAAAAGCCCAAATGTTAAGTCTAGTAGGATTTAGTGCAGGAAAAGAAGGCTATTGTATCCTTTGCAACATATGTTGCTGGTAAGCCTTTGTTTATATAAAATATGAGTGATAATCATAGGTACAGGGTAGTTGGATTATTGAATAGTCATAGTTAAATAGGCAAATAAGATTCAGTTTTAATCTCTTTTGCCTTTATCATTGTACTTATATGGTAAAAAGAAGACATAGGATTTAACTGGTGCTTATGTTTTTCTTTCTTATTTCTAATACATTAATAATCATTTAGGGTACAAGAAAGGTGGTTCATGTAATTATGAAAACGGAAGTAATAACTGTCAAATTTAGTGAAATTGATGAAACAGTATATGTACAATTAGATTCTTCAAAGTCACAAAAGACAGTTAAAGCAATACTGGATAATCTTCCAATTGAAGTAAATATCAATAAGTGGGGACAGGAATTGTACACTGATAATACTCCAATAGAAGCTCAACAAGAAAATCCAAAATCAGAAGTTAATTTACTGGACGTTGCATATTGGCCTGAAGGTAATGCATTATGCCTATTCTATGGCCCTACACCAATCAGCAAAGATAGTGGCAAGATCTTACCATATTCGCCCGTAAATATAGTAGGGAGAATTTTACCTAAAAACAACAATATTATAGACAGAGTGAAAGATTCTATGAAGGTAATTATCAAACAATACGTAGAGTAAATCTAGTTCATCATCTATCAGGCATAATATTGCGGGAGATCCCCTTTGAATTATCCATCAACGTAGGATTATTATTATAAATAGTAGAAATAAAAGTTCTTTAACGGACCAAAATCAGCATTACTATATTAGATAATGCTATTAGATGACATTAATTATCATGAATCCCCATACAGCATTTTATCAATAAAATCTCTAAAGAATATTTGATAAAATTGTACGAATCGTTGATAAATAATTATTCATCCATTAACGTAATATTCTAGATATTACAAATATATTAAAATTCATATTAGTCATGGGCTGAGTTTATGTCACTGCTTGGATATCCTAGACTACCGGTTATGAAATGACGTTGTAATCCAATTCTATATGTACCTGGTAAATGTGTCTTTCATCATCATGTTGCTGTCACAAAGGTGGTTTCCTTTTAGGAATGATATGATAATAAAATAAACTATTCTACTCCTTCTTCCAATTCTTCTTGTTCGTCTGCTTCTGAAACTTCGTCAGCGTCTTCTTTAGTACTCATAACTTGCAGATAACCAGCTTGGGATATATAAAAATTGTTAATCTAGGTTCTATTAACATGACCGGTAATGAGTAAAAATGATCTTGCTGTTAACTGTCAAGCGATTAGTTTATCAAATATAGGTAAAAGGTGGTTTAGTTGAATTTGCCACTTAACAATTAGAGCCGTTGGCGAATATAAAGCATCCAACGACTACTCCTACTATCGTGAGTGCGATTGTTATAGCTTCTGGCAAACCACATTCGTCTTTTTTCAACCTTCTCCTTTTTATGCTCTATCTTGTTATTGTTGTGGTCGCCTTGTAACCTAATCTGTTTGATATCTCGGGTTCTAGGGTTATTGATGTTAAAGAACTTCTTTTTGAAATCGAAGTTACGGGCACCATCTCTAATCAAGTGTTTGGTCTTTCTAGCAGCTTCTTGAAGAGACGATTATGGTACACAAAAGGGTGTTAGAAAATCATGACAAACAAGAGTACGTAGCCTGTTTAAGAACTACAATCGTTGCTATGTAGCTTTCCTAAGCAAGAATGTAATCGTTACGGCACTCATAGCAGAACTAGTGTCACAGGTTGCAGGACTCTTATTCAATAAGACCCTACACAAACCTCTTTTGTCCACTTATCCTACCAGACATGCCGAATTATGTTGGAAATATCAATGTGGATTTTTCCAGATCTAAAACTGGGATATACAGAGATTGAGTATCAGTACCAATTCTATCGACAAAAACAAATTCGCCTGTTAATCTCTTAAGCTCTATGAATTTCTTGCTAGATTTACCAGTCTGGGTTATATAATGAACTATAATACCACCAACTGCTCCAGTTTGGATAAAGAGTATTTGTCGATTATTGTAGTTGATGTGATAGAGCATTGGAATTAAGCTTAGAGCAGATTGGGCAGAGAAGAGTATTACTTTGAGCATATCCTCCAAGTTCTTGTATTTTAGGTAGATTGTAAATGAGTCCTGTCTTTCTTGTGACATGTTGAATAGAAGGATGAATAGTTGGACGGTATATTAGATGTTGCTAATATCCTTGCAAATATTTTGATGTTGCTTTCTATGTTAATGCATTATGTTACATAAGGTTAAATTAAAAAATAGCTAAAATATACTGATAACTATTGTACCCTTCCTGCTACTACTAGCTTGATCTCATGATTATTGCCTTAATTCTGATGCATAGATCAGTGTTCTGGACACGAATCACGGAGGCATACTATGCTCATTGAAACGCAATTAAAACATCAAACCTTTCATAGTCAACAGTCTCACTCGCGATATTTTCATTTCATTTCATAATGTTCAATCATGGCGTTGAGGAATTACAAAATTGTCAAATACAACCCTGTAGAACTGCTTGCTCACAATCGATTCCACTCAAGTTAAATTTCAACTAAAATCTTCCTCCCACACAGAATTATGTACAATTACCGTCAGACATCACAAGTGTCTATATGATAAGACTAACAGTTTAATTCTAAAGTCCATACATCATTAACCTTTTTAGAACAGCAAAGTAGATTCAATAATATCATAATTTCTTCATAAGTGGAAGTTACTTTGATACGATATCTGAAGATTCAATAATTATCTCTTTTATCTTCTATGAAAAGATATTAGTGACTCTTGTATGCTATGTGAGTTTCTATTGATTATTATATAACCTGTTCTTAGTAGGAGAATGATCCCTTTTGAATTGGAGACTACTCGCAATACCTGTAAGTATCGTGCCGCTGCTGATTCTGTTTCTATTTACTCACGCTTCCATTAGCGACATATTTGCGGTAGGTCTGATCCCATTTACAACTTCTGTCGTCTCTATTATTGGGAAAATTATGTTACAGGCGTTTCGATTCAAGTATTTTATTACGGAATTTATCGGCCCAGATGTGAGTTCTACCGGGAAGATAATATATGCCAGATTAGCAGGAGAATTTGTAACACAAACAACACCCTCATATGTTGGAGGAGAATTAGTAAGAATTGCGTTCTTGACTAAGAATGGAGTGCCAGTTGGTAGAGCAGCATGGGTTACGACCATGGAAATCATCGCTGATGTCTTCGTAGGGACAACGCTTGCATTCATTGCTGGGGCGGTCTCAATCTATAATGGCGGCGACTTTATAGGCTTTGCTGTAATTCTAGTAGCTATTCCAACCCTTGCTTTTTGGTTGTCGCTGCTTGTATTTTCTGCAAAGCGTAATCTTCGTTTGCCGTTTTTTTCTAAGAAAATATTACGTAAGCTAATGCCTAAAGAGAAAGCAGATAGAATGATAGATTCAGCCAACCATGCAATAGCAGACCTGTGTAAAATGAGCCGAGAAAATTTTAATTCTGTGAAAGCAGTGAAAGTTTTCATATTAGGAATCGCATTAACCTTAGCCACTTTTTTACTTCAGGGGGTGTCATTTATGGTACTTGCAAACGCTGTGGGATCTAATATTGGCTTTTTGGGATCATTGTTAGCAACTTCCGCATCTACTGTATTATCAACACTCCCCGTTACGATAGGCGGTTCTGGGTTAGCAGAACTTGGGATTTGGGCATATATTTCTAATTTAAACGGAATTCCGTCTTTAAAAGATGTACTTAATAATTCTCAGTTAAGTGTCATTATCGCATGGAGAATTGCATCGTACCATATACCACTTATTATAATGTGGATCGCCTTGATGAGGCTAACGGTAGGTAAGGTATCGCTAGAAAATACAAATGCCAATTCTCCATTTGCACTTGATAAAAAAAATAATGATCTGTCTAAAACTACTACTGATAAAAAAACTCTGGAGGAATCTTCAGATGATAAAAGGTAGTATTGTAAATAGTATACTTGTTACAATGAAAAAACAATGCTGCTCCTAGATAAACTACAATACTATTGTGATCAAAGTGTGGCAACTAATTTTCCTTTGCAACGATTCTTAAGATTTGCAGAAAACCGGCAGCGGACAACAATCAGATCCAGCAAATAATCCTTCAATTTTCTCAGCGGCATCTCTATTAATATTTTTAATTCTCTTCATCAGCATCTTCTGAAGAAGTTGGGGGTAGGTCAGATTCCACATCCATCATTTGCAATTCTTGTAGTTCGAATTTGTAAATCGCATCCATTTCAAGTGCATATTTTGTTTTTAAAAGTTCAACAAGTTTCATGCTTAATAGCCCTTTAAATGTTTTTATTTTGAATTCATAAACAAAACCTTTCATGAAAGTGCCCATATCCATTGACTTAGGAACATCCAAATTCTCAATAATCGTCCTGCCATCTGGTAACGATTCATACAGTTGTATGTCTATTTTAAAATCCTTTTCATAGATATCAAGGATATAACCTGTTCTTGTAAGAACCTCGGGTTGTCCAAATTGTACTGACCTGATTTCATCTTCTGCCCATGTTGGTAACGCTTCTTCCTCACTTGGTCTGCTTGACGCACTTTTTGTTTTACCCATGTTAGTGATAGCTTGTATTAACCAAATAAAAAACCTTTTATCATTATTTAGATTCCATAATGTAAGAAAACATTATCTGATTCGTGTCTGACAATAGTATTAGTAACAACAACTAAACTAACAAATTTAATAATGGAAGTCTACTTCATTTAATATATGTGCATCTTCTAAATTCCATTATGTCACGGGTAAGAGAAGGGATTGATGGGTGTGTGTTTTTATCCTGATGAAATAGCTATTACTCTTAGATATGATGTAACATGGAACGGATTTGTTTGACTAAGCAGGAAGAATGTAGGATCAAGCTCAGTAACAGAACATGAGCATCTCTTATCTAAAAAGAATGAGACTTTTGACATAAGACATTTAGCGGAGTTAGGAGCAATTTTAGCACAGTCGATTGATATCAACGGACCGTCATGAATAGGAAAACTTAAGCCAATAAATTCAGTTAAATAGGAAATTCCGATCTTGGTATTCCTCACTGCTGCTAGCAATGGACCATCATTTTTAAGACAACAATATGCAGTCATGATGCTATTAGGAGGAAGCAATAACTCTGCATAAAATTAGTGTTAGAATTTTTACTTCTCAAATATACAGAAGCAAATAAAAAATCAATACAAAAATGATTGTGTCCACATACAGGATGCAGCAAGAAAAGGAAGCGAGAGGATTAGTATGAGGAGTAGGACAAGGAAAATTCGAAATCCATCTAATTGACACGGTACAGCAGCAGCAGCAGCAACAAACGAATATTCAATTCTGATTGTATATTCAGAAGTATTCTTGGTCGATGAACAAAAGACATATAATAAAAATGACGTGATGGGGCGCAATAATTGGCAATTATTTCAATAAAGAATAAGTCTATTAGCTTGTATTTCGATATTTGAAACAGGACCTAAACAGGATAAAGACACAATATGTGGATAAGTCACAATTCTGTGATTGAGTTAATAGATATATATAAGTTAAATGTGGTGGGTTTCAAGATGCTTGTAGTAGAAACAACCTTGAGACTCGTACCGCTTATTAGCATTCGGGTGCTACTACTTCCATCATCATACCATAGCATACTTTTTATCAGTATTTATTAGGTACTATACGGTAATATGCCTTACTTTGGGCGGCCAATGTAGAGATCAGCATCTTATAAAGTATTATTGCTCAAAGTGTGGCGCACTTTTAAGAACAACTGAGATGGATATTCATTTCAAATTCTATAACTCAAACGAAGAATGTCCTTGTTGTGGTTCTTTAATTTCAGAGATACTAAGGAAGGAGAAAGAGCAGTCAGCAAACATAGATTTACCGTCACTATCTCTACTACCAAAAATACAAACTGCTTATGAAGAATTTAGCAATAGGCTTACTTTTGATATTGAAAAGATAGACCCCGTGCTGAAACTTATAGCTGGCGAAAGCGTATGTGTTGTATCAGCTAATAAAATGTATAATAATATACTTCTCACAAGGCTATGCATTCGTGCTTTAATGTCAGAAAGACAAGGAGGATTTAATTCTTCTAAAGTAATATTTGTCGATGCTAGCAATACATTAGATATTTATCAATACATAAATTTTGCAAGACAGTATGGATTGAATATTAAAAAGGCGCTGCAGAGCATAATCATAAGTAGGTCATTTACTATGTATCAACTGGCAAATATACTTATCAATGAACTATCTAAAGTAATTGAGCAATTTGATGGTACTAAAGTAATAATCATCTCTGATTTATTATATATGTTTGTAAATGATCCGCAAGTTCAAATTAAAGAAGCAAAACCGTTGATAAGACAAATAGTAAATGAAATAAGAAAAATGTCATCATACAATAATATCTTGTTTATAATATCGTTTTATTCTAATGGGTATGATCATCCATCAGCACATATCTATACTAGAATTCTCCTTCATAGAATTGATAAGTGTATAGTAATTACTAAAAATAAAGATAATAACAACTTGTTAGTTGATATAAAGATAAACAAGAGCAAGAATCATTACCAAGAACGTAGAAGAATCATACTACAAGAAAAAACATTACATTCGTTTTTGACAAGTTCATCTAAAAAATAGCTATGAGAGAAAAGAAAGAGAAAGAGAAACAGAAATTGCATCAATAATGCATTGGTAAGTCGTGCTATACCATAGATAAAACTCGGAGGAAAAGATCCTTAAGCTATCAGATCATTATTATCCAAGTTCCAAATATTATTTAGAAATAGATTTGATGAATACACCTTTTTCAAATACAATCTCGGCAAGATATAGTAGAGAAAGTTAGCTTGGAGGACAGATCTACCAATTTTTTGGTTTCAATTCTTACCTAACCACTTCTAGAAAAAGCTAGAAAAGACTATTGAATATAGCAATTGTTCAATGTATGCATATCATATGCAGCATATTATTTACTAAATCGAGAATCGAACCAAAGACAGTCTCCACTATTCTAGATTCGCAATAGTTAATGGTAGGATATACAATCGATGATAATAAGTTGATGATAGAATTCACACTACTTGTAGTATATGGAACTATAGTGACTGCATTATTATTTGACTTTGTAAATGGCTTTCATGATTCAGCTAACGCTATTGCAACTGTGATAGGAACCAGAGTTCTAAAGCCTCTTCAGGCCGTGGTTATTGCGGCAATAGGAAATTTTGTAGGCCCTTTTATATTTGGCACAGCTGTGGCAGCAACAGTTGGCAAAGGTATTATACAACTTGGATTTTCTACTGTACCTATTATTTTTGCGGCATTAATTGGAGCAATTATTTGGGATTTAATTACATGGTATTTGGACTTCCGTCATCAAGTAGTCATGCTTTAATTGGCGGACTCATTGGTTCTGCATTGGTGGCTGGTGGTGTAGGTGCAATAGTACAGGACGGAGTAGAAAAAACTTTGGTATTTATGGTGATATCACCTATACTTGGCTTAATCGCAGCGTTTGGCTTTACAATTGCATTAATGCGTTTTCTACGTAATTCTAGAGCATCAAAAGTGAACAAATTTTTTGGCAAATTTCAGATAGCGTCATCTACATTTTACTCACTTACTCATGGTGCTAATGATGGTCAAAAGACCATGGGTGTAATCACTGCATTGTTATTAG
>JAFAQB010000146.1 GCA_019246625.1 Nitrososphaeraceae archaeon | reverse complement strand
AAATAGTATACACGTTCCTCCTTCATAACTTCTCTACTTTTAGGATATGGCTTATCGTCGTCATGATGTTTAGACAAAAGACTATTTTGTGCTGTGATATGTCTATCTAATGTTCTACACCAAATGCTATTTTGACAGCTGTATGATATTCAGTGAGATTTCCGATATTTGGATCTACTTTTGCAGTCATATCTCCAACTTCTACTCCAGTTATGCCATGTATCGTCTTTTTGGCTTCATTTAATGCAGATTGAGCGGCATCTTGCCAACTTTTATCAGAACTGCCGACTATTTCTATTATTTTTGCAACATGTGTCATTAATACACAAAAACAGATTTCTAATATAAAGTATCAATCTGTCTGTCTACAATCGTAGTATATTATGCTACATACATACTGCGCTTAGTTTGTGACATATTCAATAATAAAAAGTATATAGAATAAGTCAAGAAATTTTATCATATGTGTGATAGCATGGAATGTGCGGTTTAGTTTCATTGTAGCAGTAAAAACTAATAATAGTGTGTCTCTTGGTTTTTAATCTCTTATCTTTATATCATACTGTAATAGCAAACTATCAAGATATCTATCAAATCTGCCATTGGATATTATGTCTTCAGAATAAATTCCAAGTGCTATTGTTCTTCCTCTTTGATAGTTCAACTCGTATGATGCTATTACGGGCTTTAACCTTGATATTATGGAGTTAGACGATGAGGCATTATAATTTAGCAGAATTATATCATGAGGATTTGTTATATATTGCTCTTCATGTGGTGTATATCCAAATGGATCGTTAGTGAATTTATTGACGCATCTATAAGAGGTAGTTGCTACTAACCCATTTGGAGGTCTCATTTTTCCACCTTTCACCAACACTCTTCCATGCGGATTTACCATTAAATGCCCACCAATGGCCTTTTACCAACGTGACTGTTTGATTACTTCTGTCATATTTTACCTCTGCATAGAATACATTACCGTCAAGTATGATCATAGTACCGCCATTTGCTACAAATTTTCTTAGATTGTCATATTCTTTTTGTGTAACGTATTCTTGATGACCAAGAATAATTACGTCATATGCATTATTATTGTTACTGCTACTAGTATTGTTGATAAATATGGACCCATTGTCAACATCAGCATCTGTTAAAATTGTAATATTGGATTGTTGGGTTATCCATTTAAGATTACTAACTAGTTGCAGCATTGCAAAAGCTGAGCGTGATGATGATGCCACGTCTATTGGTAACACTTTACTTGATAACAAATTCAGATCTGATGTGACATTTTTTCGATATGGAACATTAGCATATTTCTCGTAAAATTTGTAGAACGCATTATTATAGGCAGCTTGTGTGAATGTTGGAACTATAAGAGCAATTTTTATTCCATTACCAAATTCTCCAGTATGGGTATTATTTCTGGGTGTCCTTAATTCACCTCTGTTTTTAGAAAAAATGTAATATGTGCCATTTAATTTAGCAGAAGCTGCAGTATGTGGTAGTTGTGGCGTTTTTGTTATTACTAAATGTTGTTCCCTTTCAACTCCAGCTCTCATGCTTTGGGTAGTTGAGAGCGGGGATTGTTGTTGCTGCTCTTCTCTATGTAGTGTTGGCGATATATTGTTGCTGCTGTTATTATTGCCACCTACCGTGTTTAATGCCATCATTAATCCTCTCAAATTTCCACTCACCAGGACGAATTTCCTCGACCTGACCATCCCACCACTGTACCAGACCGCAACCAGCGGTCATGATAAGGATTTGGTCTAACCGATGGGTGTGCCATGCGGTACAGAAGCCAGGCTCAAACGTGATACTGGCGCCTACGTCCCATGCTTGTCGTTTGCTTGAAATAGACAATGCGCACGCCGCCAGTGGAATATTCAATCAGCCCTTTAGTTGAAGGCTGTGAGCCAGTTTGTTTAATGTGCATTTCGAGTCCTTTGTTGGGCTTTGAACATTATCTTTATAATTTGTTGCAGTGTTGGCTGATCGGAATTGCCTATATCAGATGGCGACCACCTAATCTTGAATATAATAAAAAAGGCTAGAAGCGAAGGACTTGATCTATTGAATAGACATGATGTAAAGTATGTGGAATTACCTCTAAATAATATGGAGTTGCAGAATATAATAAATCAATTGCAAGATACAGATCAGGAATTTGACGATGACTTCTAGTGAAGCATTTGAAGTCCATCATCTGCGTAAAAATATTTTAAGTCATACTACTATATCTTCAGAGCGTTCGTTGTAACGGGTTTTGTAGTCTTGAAATAATACCTGCTTTATATTATCGGCCAGACTACGGACTTCTCTTATATCATTTAAGTCATTTGCTTTCTTTACAGCTAACCCTAAGGAGTTTAACTCATTTACCCACCAACTATACTTTTCCGGCAATTCTTTTTTAATAGACGTTACCTCTTCTGATGCACGTCATCTCATATAATACTTTAAAGGAATTGTTACGTCTGCTTTTCACTACCGCACCATCCAATATGTATGATGGTATGAGAATGTGTGTATTTGAGTCGAATGATGTTTATTTTATGTAAGTTCAGAGGATGTGTATCT
>JAFAQB010000122.1 GCA_019246625.1 Nitrososphaeraceae archaeon | reverse complement strand
AGATTCCTTGGAAGCTGTATTGTCAGTGTTCCACCAGCCTGAGAACCGCCGACATTAACTAGCAGCGTTGTATTGTCCTTTGCTGCAGTAATATTGTTAAGTTTATTACCGCTACCTGTAATCTGATAGGTGATCGGGAAGGTTTTGTCTCCTATCCTAACGCCATAGGTTTTATTGCCGTTACTTGTAGACGTAGTAATATTATGGGTAGAAACAAAATGAAATAATGTGCCAACATTGCTATCCTCGTTAGATCTTTTAATAGCTTTATCGATCCCGCTTGCCGCTCCTTTGTTGAGTTCATAGTATTGTAACGTACCTGTTCTCTGTAAAGTCAATAACTTACTCTGTGCTGAGGGCAGTCCTGCGATGAGGTTGACTAATATAAGAGACGTCATTAGAATTGATACTAGCACATAAGATTTATAATTCATAATTTCATGAGATACACTGACTTGGGTATATTTATACTAGTGTTTTTTTTGTCTTGATATTATAGCCTCTGTAGCAATACCGTAAAATATTATTATAAGTTTTATCCGATTTCTTTAGCATTTATTAGAATACTTATATATTGAGGATATGTAACAATAACGTCCAGATTTGATCGCAGGGATTATTCTCTATTATAATTCACTCTTTTGCAATAGACAAATTGTAGGAGAACTAGGACAAGTTGTCTTCTGAAAAGAAAGTAATAAAAATCACAAATCATATTTATCAACCCAAGCACGAAATTTTACCAAAGGATGAGGCACAACAGATTTTAATAAAGTATAATACCAGACCTAGTCAGTTGCCTTACATAATGATAAGCGACAAGGGCATTGAAGATCTAGATGTCCGGCCCGGGGATGTTATTAAGATTACGAGGAAGAGTCCAACTGCGGGTGAAAGTGTATATTACCGTTACGTGGTGGAAGGTTAAGTATCTTATGATAGCCAGTTTTATGGATATGTGGCCTATAATTAATGATATTTTGAGAAGGGAAGGGGTCGCAAGACAGCACTTAAATTCCTATAATGAATTTATGGAACGTGGACTTCAAAGCATCATAGATGAAGTAGGGGAAATAGAGATAGAAACAACCGAGTATCCCTACAAAATTAGGCTAAGTAAAATAAAGCTCCAACAACCCCGAATTATGGAACTTGATGGTTCCATCACCCACGTGGCGCCGATGGAAGGTAGACTTCGAAATCTGACATATGCATCACCGATTATGCTTGAATGCAGTATTGTAGAAGATGGCAAAATACTCGAATCAAGGTTTATACATATAGGAGATATGCCTGTCATGGTTAAATCAAATGCATGTATTTTACATAATCTGCCCGAATCCAAACTAGTAGACTTAGGTGAAGATCCAAGGGATCCCGGAGGTTACTTTGTGATTAATGGTTCTGAGCGTGTAATAGTAGGTCTTGAAGATCTTTCATATAACAAAATTATAGTAGATATTGAAGAGTCAACTGGTAACTTAGTATACAAGGCGAAGGTATATTCATCTATAGTTGGTTACAGAGCTAAACTAGAGCTTGTTATGCGTCCTGATGGTTCGATAGTAGCAAAAATCCCAGGTTCCCCAGTGGACATTCCTTTAATTACGCTGGTCAGGGCACTCGGATTGGAATCCGATAAGGATATTGCAAATGGCATATCTTTAAATGAAACAATCCAAGATGAACTGGAGCCTTCATTCGAAAAGTCGGGAGACATCATAACTAGCAGAGACGCTATTATATATATCAGCAAAAGAATTGCTCCTGGAATGCTTGAGGAGTTTCAGATAAAGCGTGCTGAGACTTTGCTTGATTGGGGTTTGCTACCCCATCTTGGGAAGAACCCTGACAACAGGCATGAGAAGGCGCTGTTTCTCGGCGAGGCTGCTAGCAAATTGGTGGAATTAAAGTTACTCTGGATCGATCCAGATGATAAGGATCACTATGGCAACAAGGTTATCAAATTCGGCGGTCAAATGCTCGCTGATCTCTTTAGAACGGCATTTCGGAATCTAATTAGAGATATGAAGTACCAGCTAGAGAGATCAGGTCAAAAGCGCGGAATTAACGCAGTTGCTGCAGCAGTCAGGCCTGGCATTATCTCTGACAAACTGAACAACGCCATTGCAACTGGAAATTGGGGTCGTGGCAGGGTCGGGGTTACACAGTTGCTTGATAGGACAAATTACATGTCGACTATAAGTCACTTGCGAAGGATACAGTCGCCATTGAGCAGAAGCCAGCCTAACTTTGAGGCTAGAGACCTTCATGCTACACATTTTGGCAGGATATGTCCTGCAGAAACACCCGAAGGATCTAACTGTGGCTTAGTAAAGAACCTTGCACTTTCGGCTATAATTTCGGTTAGCGTCTCTTCTTCAGAGATTATTGAAAAGTTGTACGACCTAGGAGTGCAGCAGGTTGACGAAGCAAATGATAAGCTTAGGGGCATTGGGAACAGAATATTTGTCGACGGACGATTAATTGGTTATGTAGAGGACGGGCAGCATCTGTCAACTACATTAAGGGCTATGAGAAGATCTGGAAAAATTCATCCCCACGTAGGGATATATCTTTACTCTTCATTAAATGAGAATGCAACAAGCAGATTGTATATCAGCTGTAATTCTGGCCGTGTGCTGAGACCGCTAGCAATAGTCAGGGACGGAAAGGCGCTAATGACGGCGGAGATAGTTGAAAAGATTGCAAAGAAATTCCTCTCGTGGACCGACCTGCTCTATATGGGCATAATTGAATTAGTAGATGCAAATGAAGAAGAAAATTGCTATATTAGTATGGATCCCAAAAAAATAGAGAACACACACACTCATTTAGAAATCTTCCCCTCTGCGATTCTCGGTGTTGGAGCCTCAATTATACCTTATCCCGAGCACAATCAATCTCCAAGGAATACATACGAAAGTGCAATGGCAAAGCAGAGCCTTGGCTTTTCCACTCCTTTGATGAATGCCAGCACATATGTGAGACAGCATTTTATGCTATACCCGCAGATCCCAATGGTTAGCACTAAGGCGATTAGCTTGCTAGGTCTTGATGATCGACCGACGGGACAAAATTGCGTAGTTGCTGTTCTACCTTTCGAAGGTTACAATATAGAAGACGCAGTTGTTTTTAACAAGTCCTCAATAGACAGAGGCATCGGCCGAACCTTTTTCTACAGAGTATATGAAGCAGAGGCCAAGCAGTATCCAGGAGGAATGAAAGACAATTTCGAACTTCCAGCATCTGATGCCAATATTAGAGGTTATAGAGGAGAAAAAGCATATCGCTTATTAGAACAGGACGGAGCCATCGTGCACGAAGCTGTGGTAACAGGTGGAGATATTCTGATAGGCAGAACATCTCCTCCAAGATTTATGGAAGAATACAAAGAATTCGAAGTCAAAGGTCCTTACCGTAGGGATACTTCTGTTGGGGTTAGGCCATCCGAAAACGGTGTAGTCGACTCAGTGATAATGACTCAGTCTGTAGAAGGTGGCAAGATGTACAAGATAAGAGTACGCGATATGCGCATTCCAGAGATTGGGGATAAGTTTGCTTCACGGCACGGCCAGAAAGGTGTAATTGGTATGCTTGTCAGTCAAGAAGATTTGCCCTATACAGAAGATGGCATTGTTCCTGATATTATGATAAATCCACACGCATTTCCTTCAAGGATGACAGTAGGGCAGTTCATGGAGTCTTTAGGAGGTAAGGCAGCTTCATTATTAGGTAGAATAGTTGATGGCTCGGCTTTCCTTGGAGAAAAATTGGATGACCTCCGGGGTATTATGGAGCAATATGGAATGAGATATACGGGTAAAGAAGTTATGTATGACGGAAGAACAGGAAAGAAATTTCCCGCTGACGTTTACATCGGCGTTGTATATTACCAAAAGCTGCACCACATGGTAGCCGATAAGATCCACAGCAGAGCAAGAGGTCAAGTCCAAATGCTTACAAAGCAACCTACGGAAGGCAGAGCTCGCGGAGGGGGACTTAGGTTTGGAGAAATGGAAAGAGACTGTCTTATTGCTTACGGAGCATCGATGATGCTTAAAGACCGATTGCTTGAAGAATCAGATAAGGCAGAAGTGAACGTTTGCGAACGCTGCGGTCTTTTAGCTTATTATGATATTAAGCAGAGGAGATATGTTTGTAGAGTAGATGGAGAAAAGGCTAAGATTTCATCTGTAGTAATCGCATATGCGTTCAAACTGCTATTGCAGGAAATGATGAGCTTAAATGTTGCTCCGCGATTACTAGCTAAGGAGAAAGTTTGAGTTTATAGGAGTTAGATGAGATTTGGAAGAATCATTAAAAATCCTAGACGGCATAAGGTTCAGTGTCTGGTCTCCTATAGAAGTTCGCAAGTTCAGCGTAGCAGAGATAACGGCACCAGAAACATACGATGAAGATGGTATGCCAGTCCAAGGCGGACTTATGGATAACAGGCTTGGAACGCTAGAGCCAGGCCAGAAATGTGCTACTTGCGGTAACACATCAGCAAAATGCCCCGGTCATTTTGGCCATATTGAATTGGCAGAACCGGTCTTGCATATTGCATTCGTAGACGACATCCACAAATTGCTCCTTATTACGTGTAGATCCTGCAACAGGATAAAACTACGGCCAGAGGATCTTTCTAAATATAAACAACTTAGGGACGGCAAAGCGGCATATGCAGTAATAACATTAGAAAATGTCAAGGACGAAATCATTGAAAAAGCAAAAAAAGTGAAATTATGTCCCCATTGCGGGAAAGAACAATACGACTTAGTTTTCACGAAGCCGACAATCTTTGTGGAGAAGACAGATGTCGGTGAAAACAGGCTCCTTCCAATTACTATTAGAGAGCGAATGGTTCATATCCCAGATGAAGATCTGGTTCTATTGGGTTATGATCCAACCACCGCAAGACCTGAATGGTTCGTGTTACAGGTACTTCCAGTACCTCCAGTAACCGTAAGACCTTCGATTATTCTTGAGACTGGTATTAGATCGGAGGATGACTTGACGCACAAGCTTGTAGACATCATCAGAGTCAACCAGAGGTTGAAAGAAAGCAAAGAAGCAGGAACTCCTCCACTTATTGTCCAAGATTTAGTAGATTTGTTACAGTATCACGTCACCACGTACTTTGACAACGAGGTTTCAGGAATTCCGCAGGCTCACCACAGATCAGGAAGACCGCTTAAGACCTTGACTCAACGGTTAAAGGGTAAAGAGGGTAGATTCAGAGGTTCGCTTTCTGGCAAGAGGGTGGACTTTTCAAGTAGAACTGTTATATCTCCAGATCCCAATCTTGCAATTTCAAATGTTGGGGTACCAGTCGACGTTGCAAAGAAACTCACTATTCCTGAAACCGTATCAGAATGGAATCTTGAAAGATTAAAGAAACTAGTTATCAACGGCCCTAACGTGTATCCTGGGGCTAATTACATAATCCGGCCTGACGGAGTAAAAATTAGACTCGATTACGTAAGCGACAGAAAAATCATCGCGGATTCGCTGACTACAGGTTATATGGTAGAAAGACATTTGTCGGATGGAGATATCGTAATTTTCAACAGACAACCATCGTTACACAGAATGTCGATTATGGCCCACAACGTTCGGGTACTACCATACCGCACGTTCCGATTGCACCCTGCGGTTTGCCCACCATATAACGCCGACTTTGATGGAGATGAAATGAATCTGCATGTGCCGCAGAGCGAAGAGGCTAGGGCTGAGGCCTCTCTGTTGATGCGTGTCCAAGATCAGCTCATCTCACCTAGGTACGGCGGTCCTATCATTGGCGGGATACGAGATTTTATCACAGGGGCATTCATTCTGACTCGGGATGAAACAACGCTAACCAAGGAGGAATTTGCCAACATGGCACTCATAGGAGGGTACAGAGGGACACTCCCAGAGCCGAAAATAACTAACAATGGAGTGAAATTATATACTGGTAAACAGCTTTTCTCACTGTTCTTTCCCAAAGATTTTAACTTTATAATTACTTCAAAATGGAACAAAGCGGCAAAGGGTGAAGGAAAGGATGTTGTCATAAAAAATGGAGAACTTATCAGTGGCGTTATCGACAAAGCGTCCATTGGTGCAGAAGAACCAGACAGCGTTTTGCACAGAATTGCAAAAGATTATGGGAATGATATCGCAAGAAAATTCCTTGATTCAATACTTATCATGCTCAAGACATACATAACGCACAGGGGATTTACTTATGGCTATTCTGATTTATGGCTCAATCAAGAAACAAACTCTGAGATTAATGAGGTTATCCAAAAGGCTTATGACAAAGTTTACGAGTTGATTCAGCAATACGAGGATGGCACGCTGCCTCTAACAAGAGGACTCTCTCCTGACGAAGCATTGGAATTGTACGTAGTGAATGAATTATCCAGAGCAAGGGATAGAGCTGGAAAGACAGCAGATAGGGCCTTCCCAGACGATAATTCCGGTGTAATCATGGCATCGACAGGTGCAAGAGGTTCTACTCTAAACATTGGTCAGATGACGGCGGCTTTGGGTCAACAATCTATAAGAGGAAAGAGAATTTACAAAGGGTATCATTACAGGTCTCTTCCACACTTCAAGACAAACGACATGAATCCTGATGCTAAGGGTTTCATAAAATCAAACTATAGAGATGGCTTGAGTCCGTTGGAATTCTTTTTTCATGCGATGGGCGGTAGAGAGGGGCTAGTCGATACTGCAGTTAGGACCCAGCAATCAGGCTACATGCAGAGGAGATTGATAAATGCTCTTGAACACCTGAAAATAGAATACGATCAGACCGTAAGAGACCCTCACGGAAACATTCTACAATACACCTACGGAGAGGATGGGATTGACCCAGCAAAAAGTGATCACGGTGAAGCCGTCAACATTGCAAGATTGATTGAGGGTGAATCTGTAATTGACCAAGGGAGGAAGGCCTCGGAACATGATATCAAAAACATATTAGCAAAATACGCTGAAAATCTTAACCCTCGGCTACGAAAGAACCTAGAGGATTCCTTGTTGGAAAACAGATTGAGCAGAGATGGAGCCGAGAAAGTATTGAAAAAAACTGTTGACCTAGTTGAAAAGGCCCTAGCAGAACCTGGTGAAGCAGTAGGCGTTGTAACTGCGCAATCAATTGGCGAACCCGGAACTCAAATGACTCTAAGGACATTTCACTTTGCTGGCGTGAAAGAAAGAAATGTTACTTTAGGTCTTCCTAGGCTAATAGAGTTGGTAGATGCCAGAAAAAAACCCGTAACACCAACCATGGATATATACCTTGATGATAATCACAGGTCATCCAGAGAAAAGGCGCTAGAAGTTGCAAGAGAGATCATTTTTACACGAGTAAGTGATTTAGTCGAAAAAACAGATACTGACTACAGTGGCATACTCACTTTCAATTTCTCAGAGGACAAGCTTTTAGAGCGAGGTTGCGAAATAAAGGAGGTTCATGAGGTGTTAAAAGGTTCCAAAAAGAAATACGAAATTCAACTAAACGACAAGAAGCAGCTTATCAAAATAACTATCCCTGATGAACCAGATGCTCAAACGCTTTTGACCCTAAAGAATAAGTTGCTAAATACTCGCGTTAAAGGAGTACCTGATATCGAAAGAGTTACAATTGTCAAACAAGATCAAGAGTGGGTTATTCAAACTGCTGGATCAAACCTCTCCAAAGTGGTAGCTATAAATGGAATAGATACTTCGAGGATCACAACGAATAATGTTTACGAGATATGGCAAACGCTTGGAATCGAGGCAGCTCGTACTGCCCTTGTAAAAGAGATCACAAATACTCTTGAAGAACAGGGGCTTGAGGTTGACACAAGACATATTATGTTAGTAGCAGATCTGATGACATCTAAGGGATATTTGCAACAGATAGGGAGACATGGTATTGCTGGAACCAAAACATCTGTTCTGGCTCGTGCAGCATTTGAAATTACTGTACCCACTATAGCTAAGGCTTCTCTGGAGGGGCAGGTTGAGACATTAAGGGGAGTGACAGAAAACGTTATAGTGGGTGCTACGGTACCTGTAGGAACAGGTATGGTAGAACTCTATATGATGGTGAAGGAACAAAATGGCCAAGACAATAGATAAAGTACTTAAAGACGCCTTGAATGCTAATAAATATAGATTTGGAACAAAAGAAGTATTTAAAAGCGTCAAAGGTTCAAAACTGGTAATACTCTCCACTAGTGTTGAATCCGAGAATAGATCCAAGATCGAAGAGCATGCTAAATCGTCCAACGTTCCCGTTTACAGATTCGATGGCAATTCTTTCAAACTTGGGAAGTTATGCAATAAACCATTCAGAATTAGCATAATTGCACTAAAGAGCGGAACAGATACACAAATAAACTCCATCCTTTCAGAGTCAACGAAAGAGCAGAAAACAAGTTGACAGAATAATATTGATAATAGTAAGATCGTCTAGGATGTCATTATCATACTAAAATTTAATTTATTCTTCAGATTTCCAATCATATATGAATTGCCCAAAAATCTTGCTGACTAAGTTAATTTTTAAAACTTACTCTAGACAACTTTATACGTTGTCTAGAGCACAACGGAGTGGCACGATTTGCATACTGAGCACGTGTTACTAGCAGTACAAAGTATGATCGCGAATAGACTTAAATTGGACTTCGTCAATCAGCATGAATTGTCGTTCAATGCTATCGAAATGCAAATGCTCCGACCATTTTAGAGGTTGTAAATGATGACCGAGAAAATAAAATTAACTTCTGATGAATTACGCTTAATATCTCTCTTTCAGAGTATTACAAGTGCCACAGCAAGAGATTGTATTGTAGATGATAAAATGGAACGAGTAATTTTTATTGTCAATAAGGGTCAGATGGGTCTCGCAATAGGTAAGGGCGGAACAACGATCAGACAATTACAGAACGTTGTTGCAAAGAAGGTTGAACTTGTTGAGTATTCAGATGATCCCTCTGAATTCATCCGTAACATACTGAATTCTGAAATGATCAACGAAGTAAAGATAAATGAAAGGGTCGATGGAACAATGCAGGCTATCGTGAGTGTTGATGCTAAAAAAAAGGGAGTAGTAGTTGGAAAAGAAGGGCGAAATGCCGAGAAGGCAAGACTACTTGCAAAACGATACTTCCAAATATCCAATGTTTTAATAGTAAGTGAGGATCAATTCCCGATGCATAAAAATCAGGTGAATATTTAGATGGCTAAATCACCGCTAGGACTATTTGCTGGTCGCGTTCTCAAAGCAAAAAGGAACCGAGCTAGGTGGGCGAATAAGTATTACAAGCGAAGAATGTTGATGCTTGATAAAAAGGCTAACCCACTCGAAGGCTCTCCACAGGCTAGAGGTATTGTTTTAGAAAAAGTAGGCATAGAATCGAAGCAGCCTAATTCTGCTGTCAGAAAATGTGTAAGAGTACAGTTAATAAAAAATGGTAAATCAATTACGGCTTTTCTTCCCAAGGACGGTGCTCTGAATTTCGTCGATGAGCATGATGAGGTTGGATTGGAGGGAATCGGAGGATCGATGGGAGGAGCTATGGGAGATATACCAGGAGTCCGATGGCAAGTCTTTAAAGTCAACGGTGTATCATTGAATGAACTTGTCCGCGGGAGGAAGGAAAAACCTAGGAGGTAACGGAGATGAGTGGCAAAGAACGTGCAAACATATTATTATTCAATAAATGGGATACTAGTAAGATTGAAGTAAGTGATCTTGGTCTCCAAAAAGCAATTTCGCTAAGATTGCCAGGTGTATACCCTATCACCTTTGGAAGACACGAACATCAGAGATTAAAGAAAGCTGAAGTTAACGTCATAGAAAGATTAGCAAACAACATGATGCATTTTGGTAAGAGATATGCAAAGAACACCGGTAGGATGGGAGGTAAAAAGATGAGGGTTCTTAAGATCATTAAAACTGCTCTTGACATCATACATGTAGAAACAGGTAAGAACCCCGTAGAGCTAGTGGTAAGAGCTATTGAAAATGCATCACCAAATGAGGACACAACCCGTATAGTTTACGGTGGCGTCGTATATCATGTATCTGTAGACGTTGCACCACTAAGAAGAGTTGATCTTGCGCTTAGATTTATTGCTGAAGGCGTGAAAGAATCTACATATTCTAATCCACAAGCAATCGAAGAAGCCTTAGCAAATGAGATCATCAGGGCAGCAAATAATGATATGGCTAGTCATGCTATAAAGAAAAAGAACGAGCAAGAGCGAATTGCAATGGCCTCTCGTTAATCATTATTTACTGATCTTAATAGTTAAATAATTGCTGATTGTTACTTCAACTGTATATGTATGAACGGAAAAGATGAATCTGTTTTCACAAAATCTGCTTTAATGGGAACTGGATCAGGAAGAATTATCCTCAAACAGATACTATTTAGGGAATCTGGATATAAACAATTTAATAAATACAGGCAGAAGACAGAACAAGAGTTCCCTGAATTTACAAAAAGATTTCTCGTTTCCTTGCATGAAAGGATTACTTCTGATACCAATCCTTCTGGCACCTTGAAGAAATTCTTAGATGAGGTAGGATCTTCTGAATTCACTCTGGATGAGCACAAAATCAATGACGTAAAGTCAAGGTTGTCAAAACCGGACGTACTCTCAGACCGTTTAGGCAGAATCCTGAATTCTAATTTCGTAAAGATGACATTTCCGGTCTTTACGGCATTGTTCGACGGGGCGTCGGACTATTTGAAAGAAAATGTGCCTGCTGACATAAAAAATTCCATCATTGATGGCCACATTTTAGCAATTGATCTTAGTGAGCCAATGGACAGAATAATTGATAAAGACGAAGATTTCGAGTATCTTGACGATTACAAACTTATGAGTCCCTATATATTGGAAATTGCAAGAGAAAAAATTTCTCGAGGTGGCGATTCTATTTTAAAGACATTTGAAGAGGGATTCAAAGACGCAAGAATTGGGCAATATATAGACTCCAAGTTGAAAAGTAAGCCTGAGTCCATTTCTGATGAAGGCATGATAGGCTGTTATAAGAAATACAGGGCAGTAATGGGATCTGCTGGGAGAAATATGGCTTTAAATCATAGGCCTTTGGGAGACATTTACCATTTGGGTATGGCAAAGGCAGGCGAATGTGTGGGTTGTGGGAATGAAATCGAAGACGCCGTGAAGAGCGGATCAATAAAGATCCCATCTTGGCCTCTATACTACTCATTAAACGTGGGAGATATAAAGAAGGGTTTTGAGCTTACAATGAAAAAAAGTAAGATCTATTCCTATGACGCAAGGATTGCGCTACAAATGCTGCCACAAGGCTATCCAATTATGCCATTTCTTGAGTTTCTGTTTGTCACAATAAGTCACTATAATGAATATTGGTATAATGAAATGGTCAGGCGTAATCTGTTTCCTTACTTCGAGAAGAACACCAATGTGCTTGTAGATTATCAAAAGAATATAAAGGCTCTAGAAAACAAAGATAAGGAGAGGAAAGTTTTCAGCGGTAGTAGTTAAGTGCAAAGATACACCGTATGTAAATTTTTTCTACATCGCAAAATGTAAATAAGCCTCATGACAGATAGGGTAGAAAAATTTGGGTCAATCAAAACCTGATTTACTGCCGAGCACAAATGCAGATGTAGAACTCAAACAGTCAGATCCTTTAATTTCTGTTTCACAGTAGAAACTACCTAAGCCTGCGTGCGTTAAGGATATGCTAAATATTATGAGTACTGCGGCAGGATGGCTGACCTGCAAAGTCAATCAATAATACCAAAAGTTAAAATCTAAATAATATTTATCTTCTTAAAGATGTCAAGTGAATATGAACAGAATGTGGCCAAGTTGTTGATAGAAAAGAATGAGAAACTACAGGAGTTAAAGAAAAACACAACATCTAACAAAGAAGCAATCGAGAGGCTTAAGACCGAATTGGAGACGTTGGAATCATTATTTGATAATTACAACCTTGGACTTCTCTACTTTCGTAGAGCACGTGGAGGACGGTCGGGATTAAGGGAGTAATGTAATCTTAGACCTAGCCAGTAGTAAATGCAAATAATATAGCTTCTATAACATTAGAGAAGGTGGAAAGAGGCGTTGTAATGAATTTATATAAGTTACTATTGCATAAAATGCAAGCCATGATTGAAGATAAGATTACGCGCCTCTACAATATGAAGAGATCGGCTGAAGGTGGCGGCGGGAATGATAAAATCGAAGCACAGCATTCTAAAGGCAAGCTTACGGCTAGAGAAAGAATAGATCTTCTTTTGGATCAGAATACTTTCTTGGAAATTGACAAGTATGTAACCCACAGAAACGATGATCCTGGCACGAAGAAATATTATGGGGATGGCCTCATAACGGGATTTGGAACAGTCAATGGTCGCCAAGTTTTCATTTATGCATATGATTTTACAATTCTTGGCGGATCATTAGGTGAAATGGCAGCAAAGAAAATTGTTAAAATTATGGATCATGCCATGAAAGCCGGGGCTCCACTTATTGGTATTCTTGATTCAGGGGGTGCAAGAATACAAGAAGGCGTAATGAGCCTTGACGGTTATGGTGATATATTCTTCAGAAATACTATGGCCTCCGGAGTAATACCACAAATTACAGCAAGTATTGGCCCGTGCGCAGGAGGAGCGGTATATTCCCCGGCGATGACAGACTTTGTTCTGATGGTAGAAAATGTAGGCCAAATGTTCGTTACCGGTCCAGAGGTGGTGAAGGAGGTTCTAAGCCAAGAGGTATCTTTTGAAGAACTAGGTGGTGCCAGAACTCATGCAACTAAATCAGGTGTGGCCCACTTCATAGCCAAAAATGAATATGATTGTATGGACAAAATCAAGAAATTACTGTCTTATCTTCCACAAAATAATGCAGAAGAGCCTCTGCTCATAGAAAGCAATGATGATCCAAACAGAATTGACGGGAATCTTGTAAATATTCTTCCCGAAAACCCATATCAACAATACGACATGAAGGAGATAATAAAGTCAGTAGTGGATAGTGCCGAATTTTTGGAGGTTCATGAATTGTTTGCAGAAAATATAATTGTAGGCTTTGCAAGGATGGCTGGTAGAGCAGTAGGTATTGTCGCTAATCAACCTCTGTATCTGGCTGGTGCTTTAGATATAAATTCTTCAAACAAAGCCGCCCGCTTCATCAGATTTTGCGATGCATTTAATATTCCCATCATTACTCTTGTAGACACACCAGGATATCTTCCAGGAACTGATCAGGAACATAATGGAATTATAAGGCATGGCAGTAAACTTTTGTCTGCATATTGCGAATCAACAGTTCCAAAGATTACTTGCATTATAGGTAAAGCATACGGTGGTGCGTATATCGCGATGGGAAGCAAGAACCTGAGAGCTGACATTAATTACGCCTGGCCTACAGCAGAAATAGCGGTACTTGGACCAGAAGCAGCAATTACAATTATTCACAGAAGAGATTTAAAACAATCACCAGATGCTTTAGCAACAAAGAAAAAGCTAGCAAAGGAATATCGTGACAAATTTGCTAATCCATATATAGCAGCAGAAAAAGGTACTATTGATTTGGTAATTGACCCTATGGAAACTAGGCCTATGATAATACGTGGTCTTGATGCTTTGGCAACTAAGAGGGAAGCCAGACCCTGGAAGAAACACGAAAATATGAACTTATAGCACTGATGGTAGCATAGAATATAAAAGTGAGACTCAATGACAAAAATCAACAAGATATCTAGTATTTTAATTGCCAATAGAGGTGAAATAGCTCTCAGGGTCATACGCGCATGCAAAGAACTAGGCATAAAATCAATTTCAATCTATTCAGACGAGGACACCAGATCTGTACATGTGAAGAGATCCGACGAAGCCTACTATATTGGCAAGGCCCCAGCTCTAGAAAGCTATCTCAATATGAACAAAATTATAGAAGTCGCAAATACGGTGGGGGTAGATGCAATTCATCCAGGCTATGGTTTTCTTTCTGAAAATGAAGGTTTTGCAGAGATGTGCGAAAGGAATGGTATAATCTTTATCGGACCCACAAGCGAGGCGATGGAAATCACTGGAGACAAAATGAAATGCAAGGCAATAATGAAGAAGGCAAGAGTTCCGACTGTACCTGGTAGCGATGGCGTCGTTGACAATGTCGAGAAGGCCGCTGACATAGCTCACAATGCTGGATACCCTGTTCTCTTGAAGTCTGCATACGGCGGCGGAGGCAGAGGAATCAGATTTGCCAATGACGAAAAACAGCTAAAACAAGAATTCGAAATGGCATCTGCCGAATCAAAGGCTGCATTTGGAAAAGCTGCACTTTTTGTTGAAAAATATCTTCAAAGGATCAGACATATCGAATTTCAACTGATCAGAGATGCATATAAGAATTCAAGACATTTGTTTGAACGTGAATGCTCAGTGCAGAGAAGACATCAAAAGCTTATTGAGATGTCACCATCGCCAGTCATTGATCAAAAAACCAGGGAAAAAGTGGGCGAAATAGCAGTTAGAGCGGCAGCCGCGGTTAATTATCTTAACGCAGGGACTGCAGAGTTCCTACGTGACCAAGAAGGTAACTTTTATTTTATCGAGATCAACTCTAGGTTACAAGTAGAGCATCCAGTTACAGAATTAGTGACTGGTGGCATCGATCTTGTAAAATTGCAGATATCTATTGCGCAGGGTGAAGAGATCTCATTCAGTCAACAGGACCTAAAGATGCATGGATGCGCTATTGAGTGCAGAATTAATGCCGAAGACCCATTCTATGACTTCACACCGTCTGTCGGCCCAGTCCCAAACTGCAACATCCCATATGGCCCAGGAATTAGAGTCGACACATATCTATATCCAAGCTGCAATGTGTCAGCATATTATGATTCTTTAGTTGCAAAGCTAATTGCATGGGGTAGGGATTTTGAAGAAGCACGGATAAGGACTAAGAATGCTCTCGATGAATTTACAATTGAAGGAATTAACACGACGATTCCTTTGTACAAGACAATAATGGACGAGCAAAATTTTATCAACGGAGACCTTTCCACAGATTATCTGGATAGGTTTAACATATTGGATAAAATGAGAGAGAATGCAAGAGAAGAGTCACAGCGAGTGTCATCTGCAGCTATTGCTGCAATCCTTTTGCAATCTGAATTTATTAAGAAAAGCATGACTGGAAGCAGTATGGCATCCAAACCTCGGTTAGAAAAATCAAAATGGAAGAAGATTGGAAGGGAATTTAATGGAATTTAAATTAGCCGATCAGGCAACTGTTTTGGATGGTGAGTTAATACGTACTCTTGGACGAGAGTCTATTTTGATAAAGATAAATGGAAAAGAGCACAACGTTAGGTTGTTAAGATCTGGTACCCAAGAATTGGAGTTTATATTAGACCATTCATTTCATCACGCCAAGATACTCAGTTGGGGCAGCTCGGAAATCAAAACACTGATTGACGGACAGGTTTTGACAATAAAAAAACATTCAAGGCTTACCGATGTCCTCGAAAAATCACTATCGCTCGCAAGCCTTGGTAGCGGAGAAAATAATTTGACTAGTCAGATTCCAGGAAGAGTTGTTTCCATTCTGCCAAAGGTTGGATCTTCGATCAAAAAAGGTGATGCAATAGTAATACTAGAATCCATGAAGATGCAAGTGGCAGTTAAGGCACACAAAGAAGGTCTTATCAAAGAAATAAGAGCAAAGGAAGGTTCAACTGTTGCCAGATACGATGTCGTAGCTGTAATAGAGTAGAGGAATAAAACAGCAAAATGGATATATCTTCTGTTGTAGTATAAAGGATATTAACCTCACATTTAATGCCCAAATAGATAATAGAAAGATTTTGTATTGTGTTTTGACTGTGCAGTCCTGTAGATAATGATTGCGCAAAGTTTAAATGATGTCAACGAATTTTGAGTGATGGTCTTATCGTTTTGAGAGGCAATATTTGTGGTGATAACCTTTGGGGCTGCATCAAAAATAAAAACAGGTCTTTTTCATATTCACAAACTAGATACTAATCGTAGTCCGTTTGAACTTTTCACTGCATTGTACAATAAATACGATAAGGTTTTCATTTTAGAATCTCTTGTAGGTCCAAAGGAGCTTTCGGAAATGTCTATTATAGGGTTTGATCCTGAATTCACAATCACCTGCAATTCCAACAACTTTACTATTTATGACCGTAAAAAAAGAATGATTGCTAAGCACAAAGTTAAAGAACCCTTATCCTACATTAAAAAAATTCTACCAAAAATAAATGAAATCCAATTCAGATACATTGGTGGAGCAGTTGGTTATATTAGTTATGATGCAGTAAGATTCTGGGAGGATCTTCCAGTTGAAGGTAAAGGCAAATTGCCATTGTTGGAATTTGGAATTTACACTGACGGACTCCTCTATGATAATAAAGAAAATCGAACTTATTATTTTAATATCAGAAATAAGTCTCGCTTAGATTTGATAAACGAAATTGTGCGTATAAATGACATAAATATCAACCCGTCTTTCTTTTATTCAATTCCCAAAAGTAATTTGACTAAAAGGCAATTTATCAAAATAGTTAACAGATCAAAAGAATACATCCGCGATGGAGAGATCTTTCAAGTGGTTCTTTCAAAGAAGATGAAATTTAAAGTGAAGGGAAACTTGCTATCTGTTTACAAATTTTTAAGAGGTGTTAATCCCTCGCCCTACATGTATTTCCTCAAGATGACAGACAGGTGTATAATAGGATCAAGCCCAGAGATGCTTCTGCGCATCAGCAGAGATTATGTTGAAACCTTTCCAATTGCAGGAACTAGACCTATCGTCGATGATGAAAGGGCAAATGAGAACCTTAGAAAGGATCTACTCAATGATGAAAAGGAAATTGCAGAACACACCATGCTAGTTGACTTATCCCGTAATGATCTCGGAAGAATATGCAAATATGGAACAGTAAGGGTTCACGAACATATGAAGATAAAGAGATTCAGCCATGTGCAACATATTGTATCCCATGTATCAGGATATCTTCGTAATGGCTATGACTCTTATGATGCAGTTAAGGCAGTATTTCCCGCTGGGACCGTTTCTGGTGCTCCAAAAGTTCGTGCGATGCAGATAATTGATGAGTTGGAACCCGAGCTTCGGGAAGCATATGCAGGCGCGGTAGGTTATTTTTCGTTTAATGGATCGTGTGACTTCGCTATAACTATTAGATCTATGTTTATAAACAAGGGCAAGGCCTACATTCAATCGGGCGCCGGTATTGTAATGGATTCTGATCCAGAAAAAGAATGGATGGAAACTAAGCATAAAGCAAACGCAATATTATCCTCATTAAAAGAGGCATCCAGACAGAGATAACACATGGACTTAATTGTAGGAGCTTTTGTAAATTTTTTGCAAGTAAACATATATAGCATTACGTCCACCAGTATAACCTTGGCTTCGGAAAATTAGTAAATTAAAATGCAACCAGATTGGGTAAATCCGTCAAGCCTGAAAAATTTGCTATCAATCCGAAGATAATGTTAAAAGATTCTTCAAGAGAAGCGCTTAATTCAGCTTATAATTTATGAGAATTGAATCGTTTCGATTCAAAGCATCATTTTTCACGCCATAAGGCTTTTGTTTTTGCTAAAACTATCATTCCTATTAAATATACAAGCTGCACTCCAATTCCTAATCCAAGCGACCATTCCTTCGGTGTTGGAAGGCCCATGGTATACTGCACGATAATTGAGGCATGCGTAGTAGGTAAGAAGTAAGAAAAGTATTGTAACCCCAAAGGCAATCGTTCTATCGAATAATAAACTGGAGGAATCACGGTCAGGATTACATTTACAAAAGAGATTAGTTGTGTCGCATTTCTCATATGTAGCATGTGAGATGACAAAAAAAAACCCATAGCTGACATAGCTCCCCAAATTAGCACAATATCTGATAATAATAGAACTAAGTTGATAAAGGAAGTTCCGAAGGACGCAGCAAGTGCTGTGAGCACGATCAACGCCGGCAGACCAAACAAAAGCTCTGAAAGAGCTAGGCCAGTCATGTATGTTAACGGTGATACGGGTGACGCAACAAAAACGTCTTGAATTTTATACTCTGTCTTGTAAAATGATATATCCTGTCCAAGTGCCAGCCCATAACCTACGAGTGCCATAACGAGGCTGCCCGCTAGGGCAAACTGAATATAATGACCGTTAGTAATTACAAACAATACGAAAAGCAATGAAAACGGGCTAATAGCCGTAAAAACCATAGACATGGGATTTCTACGAAGCCATAGAAACCCAGTTAAGTAGGCTATCAAAAAAGCCTGTTTCATTCCCAATAGCTTTGTGCGCAGCATCTAAAATGTGTCGTTATTCCTACAATGATAAATAATATATATATTATACATCAAAAAACTGATAAAATAAAAACGTTCAGAGGTAAACAGAGTCCTGTAAACTTCTCATTTTATCCCTTAAATTACTAAATTTGATATTAGATTTGATAACACTATCATGCATAAACACAAAAAGAATTAGCTTCTGGTACAAATGTTGGAGGTTACATAGACAGGTTCTTGTACAAGCATAGTAATCATCAAGTGCCTCAGTTCTATTCTTAAGAGGCTTCAGAACTATGCTCTTTTCATATGATGAATGTAGTCTACTTTGTTCTAGGTTTAATGAGAGACATGCCTCCGGATCCACGTTCCACCATCGCTATAGACGATATTATTATGTTTGCCATCATACATTCTGATTAACGAACTAAGGAATGCTCCGCTCCGACTAACATATTCCTGTGCCTTGAGATATATGCTCCAAGAATTTGTTTGTGTATTGGTTCTACAACAGCGACCCGCAACCATCCATGCTTCATACTATAACCAATCTGCAACATGATTTTATCAATTAGAAAAGCAGATACTCTTCTTTTACAACAGTAAAGATGTTTAGGTGGGATTGAGCTCTGAACCCATTTCCATATGCAACATGACTCCTTCTTCCTTATTCTTCAAGTGGTTGGATTGCTTTGATGTATTTCTAAAACCTTAACCTAGAAAATATAAGTATAATGCATACATGATCATCTCTGCGGATGTTCTTTCTCTCACGTTAGACCATAATCATAGAACACTGAGGATATTCACAGCTGAAGGTTTATCCTTAATTTAACACCACCTAAAACTGTTTATCTAATAACGGTATCTAATCGTCGAAGTATTCACAACGCTATTATCATTCTAATATCTTTTCACGTGGGATCTCGTAATTTGGCTATCTTGTTTTCATTTCTGGAATAACCCATTATATGGCCCCTCAATAACTGAATGCCCAATGCTGGATCAACCCCTTTTGGACATACCTTACTGCAGGATCCAGCAAAATGACATCTCCAAATTCCATGCTTCCCATCTACCGCATTTAATCGCCGATTAGATAAATCATCCCTTGTATCTGCATAATATCTATATGCTTGCGATAGAGCCTGAGGACCGGGAAATTTTGTATCAGTAGCTACAGTGGGGCACGCAGAGTAACATAAACCACATTTAATACAATAGGAGAACTGCAGATAGTTATCAACATCTTGTGGAGTCTGTTTAAATTCTGATAGTTTATTTTCATCCTTGATGTCTGCATTGTTGTTGTGGATAAACGGAGCCATTTCTTTGTGATGTTCAAAGAATTGTGAGAAATCAGTGACAAGATCTCGAATGTGCGGAAAGTTTGAAAGTGGCTCACATGTGATAGTATTGCCCTGCAACTCGGAAATTTTCGTATAACAAGCCAGTTTAGGAACTCCATTAATCTTCATTCCACAAGATCCACATGAGGCCATTCTGCAAGAATATCTTATTGCAATGCTGCTATCAAGATAGCTTTTTGCGAAAAGTAGTGCGTCTAGTACTGTCATCCATCTCTGTACAGGTATTTGAAATTTTTCAACCCTGGGCAAATCATTTCTGTGGGTGTTAGCCCGATAAACATTCAGAACAACCATTTGGCGAGAAGTCTCAGCCTTTGTATTATTGATCTTTGTCATATCTTTCTGATTATTTTTCTTTTCTAACATACGAATTTTTTTAATAATTTGATTCATGTTTTATCATTATCCGAGCCAGTTAGCCACAAGTATAGTTCTGGTACCATATGCAATGATCGAGATTGTTGCAGCTATAGTAAATATGGTAATACCGTCTTCCCATGGTTTGTTCTGTCGCAATTCTAGTAATATAATTCTCAAGCCATTAAATCCATGGATAGCAATAAGTATAAGAATGGATTCAAGAAGTATAGAGTACGGAATGTTGTGGTAATTATTAATTACATTTTCATATAACAAGCTCAAACTAAATGATGGTGTCATTAGCCGCACTATGATATGCACTGCAACTACAAACAATGCTGCAAGTCCTGTCGTATAATGTATCTTCATTATTTGACTTTCTTTGAACATCATCTTCTATACCATCTTTGTCTTATTTTCCACTGAAGAGCACCGCACTTCCATATAGCATAGCTATCGCCGCTAATATTAATGCAACCCATATCCCAGACCTTTGACGATAGTTAAGAGAGATGGCGTCGTACGGATAGTCTGGTCTGCCTGGATTCCCAAGTCCCTTACCACCATGTGTAAATATTAGTCTTATTCCATTAGTTGAATGAAAGGTGCTTGTTCCAATTACCAATATCAAGAAAATGTGTCCGCCTGGAGTTTGCGTAATCTCCAACATGGCATTCCAAGCGTTTTCACCACGAAGCAATGAACTAGTTTCATATACATGACCTATAAAGTACACTAAAAGAAATACTCCAGTTAATCTTTGGAACCAGTAAGATATGCGTTCCCAGCCGTATCTCGAAGGGTTAAGCCATCCTTTTATCCCTTCTCTATTTTCACGATTATTAACCCATTCATTTGAAATTTTCATCAGTACTTCCTCTCCATTGGCGCATATCGCGTGAATGTTACGGGGTGCCAGGACATTTTTGGTTCTTGTGTAGTAAGGTAACCGATGGTATGCTTGAGAAAGTTGATGTCATCTCGGTTAGGGTAGTCGGTTCTGGCATGAGCACCCCTTGATTCACGACGGTTAAAAGCACCTGCCAACACTATTTCAGCAGTTCTTAACATAGAATCAATCTCCATAACATTTATGAAATTTGTATTGTATTCTTTCGCATGATCGTCGACATGCTTCCACGCCTGCTGTTTTAAGTGTCTTACTTTCTTTAAACCTTCTGCTAAGTCTTTTTCATTTCTGAATATATGAGCTTTAGCATCCATGGTGTCAGTTAATTCCTTCCTTATTTCATATGGATTTACCTGGCCTCTGCTTCTAAATAATCCATCATAGATCCTTTTTTCTTCTTCTATGACCTGATGTTGCGAAATGGACGAGACACTCGGATGGTCTACTGCGTATTCCGCGGCAAGTCTGCCCGTTATGCGGCCCCATACGAGGCATTCAGAGGTGGAATTTGCTCCCAAACGATTAGCTCCATGCAAGCTATTACAGGCGGCTTCCCCAGCAGCCCATAATCCCGTCATTTCAGTAGCACCATTAATGTTGGTATGTATACCTCCCATCATATAATGACATACAGGTCTGATCTCTATCGGCTCTTCAATTACATCAATTCCAGAGAATTTGATACCAATTTCCCTAATTCCAGCAAGACGTTTCTTTATATTGTCCTCTCCCAGATGAGACAAATCTATTTTCAAACAATCAACTCCAGATTCGTGCTTAAAACCCCTGCCTTCTTGGATCTCTCTCATCATTGCACGGGAGACTACATCTCTTGATGCAAGTTCGAGCTTTGTTGGTGCGTACTTTTTCATAAACCTCTCCCCTTGATTGTTAATTAGGTAACCGCCTTCTCCTCTTGCGCCCTCTGTAATCAATATTCCAGATGGCAAAATACCGGTAGGATGAAATTGAACAAATTCCATGTCCTTTAGAGCAAGACCTGCACGATATGCCATATCTAAACCATCAGGTGTGGAAGAGTAAGCATATGTAGAAAAACTGTAAATCCGTCCGGCTCCACCAGTACAAATTATTCCCGCAGGTGCTTTGAATTTAACAAAGTCGCCAGATTTCATCTCTATTGCTGTAACACCACGAAAGTCTTTTGCGTCGCTAAGAATAGAGGTACAAAACCATTCATTATAAAAGTGGATATTGTCGTACTTGAGACAAGTGTCATATAAGGTCTGCATCTCGTAGAATCCAACTTTGTCCTGCGCATACGTAGCTCTTGGGAATGAGTATCCACCAAATTTACGCTGATCGATTCTACCATTTTCTCTCCTTGACCATGGCATTCCCCAATGCTCTAGCTGGTAAATTTCAAAAGGCATGCTTCTGACGAGAAGTTCAGCAACATCTTGGTCAGCAAGGAAATCGCTCCCTTTGATGGTATCATATATATGAGATTCTTTATTATCGCCCTCTTCTTCAAAAATGACTGCTGCTGTCCCACCTTCTGCGGATACTGAATGGGAACGCATGACCTGCACTTTTGCAACTACAGCAATATTTAAGCTGTCGTGTGTAGATGCAGCTGAAATTGCTGCTCTGAGCCCTGCCAATCCCGAACCGATGATAATCAAGTCATGAGAAATAGTATCAGCCAAATATGGGAATACCTCTTAGTAGGTCATCGTCTCGGTATTTATTTATCTTCGACGAAAACTTCAGAACCACCTCTACATCCACACATAATATATTTCAAAGCCTCATATATCATGAACTATCGAATATTGTTGATAATCATAATTGTAGGACAGCATTATTCATAGCCCTAAAAGTCGCCACATTCAAATAATATCTATTAATACTATGCGTTGGAGGGAAGATTTCATTTCAAGAAAAAGACCTAGTCCTTTTGATAAGGATCCAAAGCGTTTAAGATCGGACAAAAAAATTACAGGAAGAACCTTAGCTGAATTGGAAGAAGTTAGCATTCGTCTCAATACACTTATATCAATCCTAGAAGAAAGAGGAATTATTAACAGAAAAGAATATGAGAGCACGGTCGCAATGCGCTTACATGAAGTTTCTAAAGCTACTGCCTTTGAAGAATTGAATGAGGAACTATAATCTAGATAATTTCACGAAGCATCTGGTATTTTAATCTGGAAGACAATGTCCAAATTTGACCTTATCCAACTCTTTAAATCAAAATACCCAATCATAATATGTTTCAGAGCATTGCAAATTAGTTTAGTTACTCATGATGTTAAAACAACAAGATCAAAAAAGCGTAGAACGATCTAAGCGCCGGGAGAGGGATTTGAACCCTCGCGACCTTTACGGTCACAAGCTGACTAGAGATAGATTTCCAGGCTTGCGCCCTCCCAGGCTAGGCGACCCCGGCTTTATGACGAGCTACTTTAATTCTATATATTAATGATTCAATGTTTGTCTGAAAATTGTGTATCTTTCAGACGCCGGTACTGATACAAGTAGTTTGTCAGCGGAAAATCATCTGAATGTCGGTGAATGCCTTGGTTGTCTCTTTGGATTATCTCTATATAATTTGAATAAAAAACTCGCCCTGCATTCAATGTAGATCCACGTTGTCTTTTGGTCATCTGATTGCATCTATCAATATAAAGGCTTAGCGGAATTTAGTGACAGGTAACAAAAGCAAATTGTTGTTTATAACTTATAACTCTAGCAACTAGTTTCCAAACTTTTTACAACACAAGGCTAAAATAAGGTTTATAATTAATATATCGTTACTATGGCCAAGCAAGGATTCTCAGAAAGTTGCAATAACGGGACTCATCTCGATTGTAATGATTGTTTGTGTAGTTGTCATATTCCAGGGACGATGGCTTATCTCGCAAAGAATGTAGCGATATTAGAAAAAAAGGTTCCAGGACTTGGCGAATCTGTCTAGTCATAGTCTCGCTCTTCCTTAGACATTGGCCTTGGAATATGTAAACTAGGGATTGCGTACTTGGTCGTTATTTGACCGCCAGGCCCTGGGATACGTGCCTGGTTTCATAATAATTCTTTTCATATTAAATGCTACACCACT
>JAFAQB010000210.1 GCA_019246625.1 Nitrososphaeraceae archaeon | reverse complement strand
TCTCTTGATGTCTGCTCAAATGTCTTTGCGGTACTAACTCCTATTCTAGATAATTCCTTTACATTATGTTTTGCTTGTAGCATCAAATTCTTGAATATATTCATGTTCGCAAACATCATGTTATTTACTAATCTAGTTGCAGCGATTATATTATCTGCAAAGCTGCTAACCATGTTTGCATATATTTCTGTCGCATTTCTTGGAGATACCCAGCTTGTAGTAAATAGCCTGTTTGCTGCTTCTATCTGAGGTAGCCATGCTGACTGTAGTGAATTGATAATTTCTTTTTGTGATTCTATATAATTATCTGCTAATTCTCTTGAGGCTTGAATAGTTTGCTCCTGATATTCATTAGCAGCCTGTGTATAACGAGGAATCTCTCTTCTTGCTTCATCTATATGTCTTCTAATATTATCCCTGCTCTCATTTAATGCGGCATTAATAGATTGTTGGTGCCCTCTATGCTGTTGTTGTGATTGATATTGCTGTTGATCCTGATTTTGGTCACGAAGTATATCTTTAGTTGTTGTCTTTGCTATTGTATCTGGTTGTGCCTCTTCCCTTGGTGGTAATGCAGTTGTTACCTTTTCTTTTCTAATAGCAACTTCTTGATTGTTTGGTACCTTATTCTCTGCTGTCGCTTCTGGTGGTTCTTCTTTTCCAGTTTCGCTTCTTCCTCCTCCGCTCCTTCCTCCAATCATATAATTAGCACTTGCTTCGCCGCCAGAGTTTGATTCTTTATCTTTCTTTTTTGTTCCCAAACTCATGTACTAATATATCTTATATGATATTTAACTACTGTTCGGCTCACTAGAAACCAGTCCTTCATAATAAAGCCATCAAAGCTTTGTAAGAGCATAACACGATATTCCTATTGAAAGAATCAAGGTACGTCAGATTAGCAAACACTATGTTATGTATTAAGAAATGCTAGAACACCAATAATATTTCTTCACCGAAAGAGCAACCACATACATATTCACCGTCTGGCAGCATATGGTATTATTGTTAGCTCTGTATCTATAGAGCATGTATATTGTTCTGAATTGTGGTTCTAAGAAAAAGAAAAAACAAGCGGACGAACTTGACTCGGACCTAGTTTAAAAAATTATTTCTCAAATCTTTTGTTCTGTTTCTGAGGGTAACCTCGGTCACACCAGCTGCATCAGCAATATCCATCTGGGTTATACTATCGCCATTTCTTAGACTTGCTAAGTATAATACTGATGCTGCCAGACCCATAGGATCTTTTCCTGCAGATAACTCCCTTTTGTTTACCATCCTCATCATTTCTGCGGCTTGTCTTTTCGTTTTTTCACTTAATTTAGCTTTGTTTGCAACTTTGACAATGCATTTCATCGGATCGACTAATGGCATTTTGAGGTCGAGCTCAAAGTAGAGTATTCTATAGCTTCGAGCAACTTCTTTGAGTTTTATGGCGCTGTCTGCAGCTATGTCCTTTAATGTTCTTGGCGTTCCCAGTTCCCTGCATGCAATGTATATTGCGGCAGCTAAAATTCCTGATATCGTTCTGCCGCGTATTAGCATTCTTTCCTGAGCCTTTCTATAGATATACGCGCTTTTCTCAACTATTGTATCTGATAATCCAAGTTTATCCTTCAGCCTATCGAGTTCATAAAAAGCGTGCCTGAGGTTCCTGTCGGTAGAACTATGAGCCTGTGTCCTTGCATCCCAAGTCCTTAACCTTTCCATCATAGAGCGCATTGATGCATCTATTTTATGTCCGCTAGCATCCCTGTCTGGAGTCCCAATGACCGTCGCAAGCCCCATGTCATGTCTTGCAAGAGAGGTTGGAACACCTGTTCTAATTTTGTTGGCCTGTTCGTCTGCACCAAAAGCGCGCCATTCTGGCCTGTTGTCTTCTAGAGCATTATTAGAGATTACCTGCCCGCAGTTGCTACAAACAATCTCTCCTGACTCAATATCTGTAATTATTTGACTGCTCTTACAGTTGGAACATTTTTGCAAATGCGGACTAAGAGAAGAATCACTCTTGTTGGTTTTGTAATCATTATTATTGAATTCAGAAATTAAATTTGGATATTTTGCCATAAGTAACTATAACACAGTAATTGTATATAAACATGAAAGTTACTTATTGGTTAGTTAGCAGGCCACTCAACGGCATGTAGTTTACTTGCTATCCAAAGGTAACTATATAAGAAGATGGCGTTTTATAGTAGCTATGGAAATTGCTAGGCCTGCTAACGCCAAAAATGCTATTGCACAAATAATAAATCCCTCTGATACTGTCATTGAAATGAAGTCTTGTCCCATTAATAACACTTTTAAAACTATTGGCAAAAAATTTACAATTTTAATCTTAAGAAATATGATAAATGGCAAACAAAACAGGTTTAACCAATTGCTTAACTCAATTGAAAAAGCTAATCCTAAAACTCTTTCAGTAAGATTGAGAGAGATGGAAAAGCTTGGGTTAATAAAGCGTAAGGTCTACTCACATGAAAAACCAATAAGAATAGAATATTATCCAACAGAAAAAGGTCTGGCCTTGCAACCAATTTTGGATATGATGGCTGCATACTCTATCAAGTATTGTAGTAAGGACATATTTAAAGACGCAAAGCCCCGAGAATTCAAAGACGTTTATGGAAGAGATATTGCTGAAATTGTTACTAAGGAATAGAAAATAGCAATCGTAAAAATATTGTTTTACAAAGAGCATTATACGTTAGTAGGTATGTATGCAATAGCATAGGTGTATATAGATAAAACCCTAAATTCAAGAACCAATCCTATAAACTATTGAATGATTATTTGGTTAAATCAGGATACAAACTTCTTATACGTTATTTACTTAGACCATCTATCCTAGTTTAAAGAAAGGGCCTGTTACAGGGGTACCAATTTCTATAAAACTAATGGGCAATAGTGCATTGAGTATTTGGGTCGACCCAAGCAAAACTGAGAACCACTTTGGAAATACGCAAATATATGGAGCACAGCACAGAATAACATGAGTTAACTATCAATACAAACTAACTATTATTTTCTTACAAAAATTTCGAGCTCCGCAAAAGTAACAACTCATCCTAAAAGCAGCTGATTATTATTTGGTATCTCGATAAAAATGGACTATGTAAGATTACAGCAGATTGGATCTGTTGGCTCGATCTGGCTCACGTAAAATCTATCTCAAGGGATCTTTGCCAAAGTAATTGTTGGACTAAATGGGCTCATTTGGCCACATCATTTTGCGAATTTCCTTTCCAATTTTTTCGATTTGGTGGTCTTCGATCCCTTTCATATATCTGCCAAAGGAATCTTTTCCTTCTTTTCTGTAAATACTGACCCACTCTTCTGCAAATTGGCCTGATTGGATTTCTTTCAATACATCTTTCATTTTTTTCTTTGAATCCTTATCAACTATGTGTGGACCCCTAGAGAGACCTCCATATCTTGCCGTTTCACTAACCCGGTTATACATACCAGTAATTCCGTATTTGTGGATTAGGTCTGTAATCAGTTTTAATTCATGAAGGCATTCATAATATGCAACTTCGGGCTGGTATCCTGCTTCAATTAAAGTCTCAAATGCATTCAAGACAAGTGCATGAGTGCCGCCACATAAATCAACTTGTTCTCCAAACCAATCCGTTTCGACCTCCTCTTTGAAGGTAGTTTGAATTACTCCAGGCCTGGTACTGCCAATGCCTTTAGCGATGGATAATGCTCTTTCCCATGCTTTTTTTGTGTGATCCTGATGGACCGCAACTAGTGATGGTATGCCAAAGCCATCACGATACAGTTCCCTGACTCTCTGCCCAGGGCCTTTTGGAGCTACCATCAAAACATCGACTTTTTTTGGAGGGACTATCCATTTCCAGTAAATAGCAGCCCCGTGTGAAAAGCTTAATGCTTTACCTTCAGTCACATATGGCGCAATTTCCTTGAGATACATGTCTGCCTGCTCCATATCGGGAATCAAAATGTGGATGATATCAGCGTTATCAGCAGCCTTGGACACCTCTAGGACATCGTGACCATCATCTTCTGCCACTTTCCATGTTTTTCCATTTTTTCTTAAACCAACAATAACTTTCATACCAGAATCTTTCATATTACTAGCTTGGGCTCGGCCTTGAATACCATAACCAATCACTGCGATTGTCTGATCTTTTATTATATCTACTTGATTATCAAACCATTTTTTGGCGGACATAAGACTAAATGAGCCCGCGTTATATATATGCGCTATTACCTTGCTTACAATCGCTAAGATTAAATCAGCTAACTGACTTTTCTAAAAATACTGATGATATTTCATATATTCACAGGAAGGCGTATTTGCAAGACCATTTCTGCCTGCTCCACCAAAGAAAGACTTCTAGAAGGCCAGAATCGAGCATCACATGTTTACTTACCTGATACTTCTCACGTGATATTATAGCTTCATCCAGTCTTTCTGCTAGAGACGGATTCTCTTGGCACAATTCGAGCATTCTACAACTACTCTTTCTAAAGTATTCTCTATGACCTTGAACTTCTTTGAGTCACAATTAGGGCAAACTGGACAGGCCCTTGCCAAATCATCACCACCGTTGCGGATTGCTGTCTGATTTTAGAAGTATCTTAATTCTATTGACTCCATCTATTTCCTCTATTAATCTGGAAACAGCGTTTGGAACTAATCTCTTCCAATTTTGACTTTTTCTTCTTGGTTTCGTCGAGGATATAACAGAAGCAGCTGCTGCCATGTGCCTACGAATGTTTGTCCCATTATAATCATCTTTTTTTGAGAAAAATGGCTTTTTGACTCGGATCGGCTGTTGTTGTGCTAGAACTTTGACAAACTCGTTGCCCGAGTATAAAACATCAAAATGAGGAACCATAGATTTTAGTTGGCCAAGCCACCTTGCATTATTCTCGTCATTTGCAATAGGTATGATATAGCATTTTGCAAGATCTAATCCCGATTCTAATAGCGCTGCATGTATCATCAATACTCTTTCACCTGCTGTAAATGGATCCTTGTAGATGTAATTAAATTGGGCACTACCGATGGCAATTATTAATTCATTACATTCTCTAAGGATTTGCTTTGAGAGCTGAAGATGTCCTTTGTGGAATGGTTGAAAACGGCCTATCATTAGGCCCCGGGTTGTTGTTATATTCCTTTTCAATTTTTCTTACATGCTTAATTTTGCTTTTTGTGCATCAATGTCCTTTGACTCAATCTTGCGGAAAATCGGCTCCACATTTCCAAGGATGTGGCCTGAAGGTATTGTAATTTGTGATACGGATTTCCATTGTTGCTTATGTATACTGCCTGCACCACTCTCATCCATTCCTAGCTGAGACCAAATCCTCTCAGATGACAGCGGAATAAATGGCTCAAGCATAATTGCTAAAGATCTCACGGCATTCACGGCTATAAATAGCGTAGTATTAGCTGTTGCCTTGTTGCTCCATGGCTCTTTTTTTTGAAAGTATTGATTAAAATGGGTTGCAAATTTCAAAATTCTTCTTAAGGCTTTGTCTAATTCATTTTCTGACAATAAAAAACCAACTTCGTCTGCTATTTTTTCTATTTCTTTGATGCTATCTCTATCATCCACATCGTTCTCTGAAGAAGGCTCAGGAACCTTGCCATCAAATGTCTTCTGCACAAAAAATAGTGCTCGGTTTATAAAATTTCCAACGTTTGCTATAAGTTCGTTATTTATCTTTTCAGAAAAGGCATTCCAGTCAAAGTTGACATCTGCCTGAGAATATGGTGCAACTGATGCAATATAAAACCTCAAATAATCTGGGTTGAAAGCTGCAATAAAATCCCTTAGGCTGATATACCAACTTCGACTCTTTGAGATCTTTTGATTATGGAGCATCAAGTGCCCCCTTGTTGGAATATAATCCGGTAATTTGTACTCTTGATCGATGCCCATGCGCATAGCAGGCAGAAACAAGTAATGATGGTAAACTATATCTTTCCCTATGAAGTGATATATCTCCGAGTCATTCCAGTATTTCTTGCCATCTGTTTTAGTTGAGTGAGACTTTTTTTGGAGATATGTGGTTAAAGTGGATATGTAACAAAGATGATTATCAAACCAACCGTAGAATACTTTGCCCTTTGCATCAGGCATTGGGATTGGTACCCCCCATGATAAATCCCTTGTTATGTCCCAGTCCTGCAAGCCTTCATTAATCCAATTTATTACGTAGTTTCTTATGTCAGATTGGAGATTTTCATTATTATTCAGCCATATTTTTAGTTGCTGGGAGAAATTAGAAAGCTTAAAGAAATAATGTTTACTACTTCTTTTAACTGGCGGCCTTCCGCAAATGGAACACTTTGGTTCCAATATCTGCTCCGGAACTCGACCACATTTCTCACATAAATCAGAATATTGATTCTCGGCCCCACAGTTAGGACATGTACCTATTACATATCTATCGGGCAAAAATTTCTCGTCAAATTGGCAATAAAACTGTATTACAGCCTGTTCGTAAATATGGCCCTTTTCATATAGTTTTTTGAAAACATATTGAACGAATTCAGCATTTTCTTTTGAGCTTGTCTTGTAAAAGAAATCAAAAGATATTCCAAAGGACTTAAAATCCTCGTAGTCACGCTTATTCCATAAATCTACATAATCTGCAGGTGTTTTGCTTTCTTTTTCTGCTTTAATTAATACAGGAGTTCCAAAATCATCAGATGCGCATATATGGTAAATTTCTCTCCCTAGTAGCCTAAAAAATCTTGTAAAAATATCTGCAGGCAAATAAGTAGAAGCGACGTGGCCAAGGTGAATTTCGCCATTGGCATAGGGAAGAGCACTCGTAACTATTGCACTCTTATTGCTGCTGGTCCTGCCCCTACTATTGCTCTTGATTTCTTTACTAGACCCCCGCATTAGTAGGTTGCACATACATGATGGATTTTAAGTTATCTCATAATATGGTTATTTTGAATACCAGCAACGTTAAACATCGATTTTGAATAAATTCTGTTCTTCTTTGCTGCAGTGTCGTGACGTGATCGTTCCATCATCAACAAGTTGACAACCACATGGGTCATCTCGGGCTACATCTCTCATGTAAATTTTCTCTCAAAAGCCTCCTTCAGCAGCAGTTATAGTATGCTGCTTGTCGTTTGTATTGGAGGTTCTATTTGTCGAGGTCGCCATCGAAACCACTTCCTATCTTTTGGGTGCCACCGGGAATTCGAACAGACATCGCTATAGGTCAATGCATACAATTAAGTGCGTAAAACGAGTAGACGATCGCTGTATGAATGCAATAAAATAAGATTCTAATGTCTAAACAATGCACCACAATACATTGCCATAGCTTAAATAAATTATAGCCAATGCTGATCCACCACTTATTTATGCAAATGTTTTATATCACCCTATCTTATAACATAAGAAGATTTTCAAAGATGGCGTGGCTCAAAGTGGCCCATAAATCTGAAATAGGCGACAAAAAAGGAAAAGAAATCAACGTTAGCGGCACAAGAATAGCTTTATTTCATGCCAACGGTAAATTCTATGCAGTAGAGGCACTTTGTCGACATCAAGATGGGTCATTGGCCCCAGGAGAGATTGATGGCGAGGTGGTCGAATGTCCTTTACATTCGTGGCATTATAATATTAGAACAGGTGAATTGCTAGACTATCTGGCTGGTGTAAAGCTAACCACATATAAAGTCGATGTAAAGGGAAATGATGTATATTTAGACATTTAGTGCTTGCTATAATATTCTGTCATCCTTATCCGTATATATTATCCAAACCCCAGATTAATCAAATTTGAGGCTATATAACACCCTTACAAGATTAGTAGAAGAACTGGATCATCCAGGAAATATTATTCGAATCTATTTGTGTGGCCTCACAGTTTACGATAATGCACATATAGGTCACGCAAGGACGATAATTTTGTTCGATGTTCTACGTAGATACCTTTTTTTTAAGGGTTATAATGTAAACTTTATCCAAAATTTCACAGATGTTGATGACAAAATAATCAGTCGAGCAAAAAAAGAAGGATTAACACCGGCAGAAATAGCTGCAAAATATATCCATAGTTATTTCGAAGATTTCGACTGTCTTAACATCCTGAGAGCCAATCAATATCCTCGTGCAACTGAGAATATACAAGAGATGCTCAATTTAATTGAAAAGCTAATTGAAAAGGGTCACGCATACGTTTCCAGTAATGGCATTTACTTTCGTATAAAGTCTTTTCCCGGGTATGGTAATCTATCCAAAAGATCAGTAGAGGAATTAAAATCAGGCTACAGGGTCGAGCTTGATCCCTCTAAGGAGGATCCACTGGATTTTGCATTGTGGAAGTTCTACTCAGATGCACCACTGTGGGACAGTCCTTGGGGCAAAGGACGGCCTGGCTGGCATATCGAATGCTCTGCAATGGCACTAAAATATTTTGGCAGTACCTTTGAAATTCATGGCGGCGGGTATGACTTGGTTTTCCCACATCATGAAAACGAAATAGCACAATCTGAGGCTTTTTCTGAAAAAAAATTTGCCAAACTATGGCTGCATACAGGAATGGTTACCACCAATTCTGAAAAAATGTCAAAATCACTTGGTAATATTGTCAGCATACAAAAAGCTCTTCATCGTTGGGGAATGAATACCTTGAGAATTTATTCTATTTCTGTACAGTATTCAAAGCCCCTAGATTACACAGAGAAGCTGCTTGCAGAATGCATGCGAAGATGGCGCCAGGTAGAGACGTGCGTATATGAATTACTATTTGCCAACGGAGAAAAACCTGGGGAACTTGAAGCTATACAAAAATTATCTGATGAATCTATGAAGGTGTTTCAATCTGCAATGGATGATAATATGAATACAACATTAGCTCTAACAGCACTTATGAAGTTTGTTGCAGAAATAAATCACTATGCTGCAGCCGATAGACTTACAAAACCAATGTCACAGGCTGCGCTTAAAGTCTTAAAGATTTTCATAAATATTCTTGGGCTTAAAGTGATGGAAGCCACAGAGGCGGAGAAAAAAGAGATTGAGGAGTTAATCTCTAAGCGTAATAAGTTGAGGGCTGAGAAGAAATTTCAGAGCTCTGATAATATTAGAAAAAAATTACTTGACCAATACTCTGTTGAGCTGATGGATCACAAAGATAGAACTATCTGGAAAAAAGTAGAAAACATCTCTATTAAATAAGGAAATAGATATTTGTTGTTGTAACATTTATTTCACGACTCTTGCCAACAGTTGGGTACTTTCTAATGAGACAAAAGCAAAAGGAGCGAATCTTCATTTTTTCCGTATTAGTGGTAATTGGATTGATAATATCTTTCCTAGTATCTTTGCAATTAGAAAATGCGAAGGAACAGGCCTTCGAAGAAGCTTATGGCAGGCTTGTGTCAGATTCAAGGGCATTGACCCAAAGTTACCAAACCGAAATAGGTAAATGGAACTCAAAGCAGTACAATAATGGCACTATGATTTCTATTACTGATCAATACCTGCCGAAATTTCAAACATTAATTGATAGAGCAAAAGAATTACAATCCACAGGAAAATACTCCAAATCTCGAAACTTGAGTATACAATCATTTCAATCAGAGTTAGAAAGCTACAGGCATTTTCGCAGTTTCTTGGTTACCGGAGACAAAGCCGAAGATGCCAAGTCAACCCAGCTCTTATCTGACGCGCTAAGATATGAAACATATGCCTTTGCTGCTTTTAACTCCTCTCATTGATTTAGCTTTATTTTCTTTCGTATTTTTCATACCCATCTGGATGTGGAGTTATATATGATTGTCAAACAAAATGTCTGATACTTAGGTCCCTTTCTAATATGCTTAAATATCAATTCCCTTAAGTCTGCTCGTGTTCCAAATCTTTTTATTTCTTAGTATTATGCTATTGTCGTCAATCGCAATTTTACAGGGGAGAGATGAAGACGTATTAGCACAGCAAATTGGGAAATTAAACCACCAACAGCAGACGCAATTTGCATTTCAAAAATCATCTTCTTTCGTGGATGAAACTAATTTTATGCATGTTTATGGAGAACTGAAAAATCTATCAAACAAGGCCATGAAAGACGTGGTAGTAACGGCATCATTCTATGACTCAAAGGGAAAGCTGCTAAATCAATTCCGACGTTCATCAGAGCTACGGACTCTCAACCCAGGGGATGTATCTCCTTTTGAAGTACTATATATTGATACCAAAACTGTTAATGATGTAAAAAATTATACGCTGTCTGCAACAGGCCAACAGACTGAAATGAAAGCAAGAGCATTGCGCATCACTTCTAATTCGTCTAAGCTAGATTTAACAGGGGTGTATTATATCAAAGGTAGGGTTGTAAATGAAGGATCCAGTGATGCAACAAATTCAATGATTATTGCTACTCTGTATGATAAGGATGGAAAAGTAGTTGTTGTCGGGAGGGGTCAGACAGAGCCAGTAAACATTTCATCGCATTCAGAAGCAGCTTTTGACTTTCCTGTGACTGAAGCATTACAAACATATAAAGTGAAAAGTTATTCACTTTTAGCTGACTCAGACCAATACGTTGTTATTCCTGAATTTTCTCGATCTACAACCATAGGATTATTGTTTTTGATGATCACTATAGCTATGATATTAAATAAGACAACGAAATTGGTAATTACGAAGTCTGCTACTAACAGCCACGGTTAGTATATATATACAATAATTAATTTAAATACCCTGACTGATAGTTTATGATCACTTTTCAAGCATAACAGTTTTTTATGGTGATTATAAACATATTATTATTGTCTCCTCCTTTCGGGCTCTTTAAGAAGAAAAATGATATCTTTGAAATGAAAAAAGATATTAGTACTAGACAACTACATCATGCTACAAATTCATTAACGATTTCAGAGGCACTTGAACTATTGCAACACATTGAATCAGAAAGAATAAACACCTTGGCGAGTAATCTTTCACCTATTAAAGAGTCAGTTGTAAAGTCTCTTGGGTCCATAGAAAGAATAGTAAATAACTTAGAGAGAGATGATGTAAAACTTGAAGAGGTAAGATTCAAATCAATTGTAGAAAATTCAAAAAGAACCGTGGTATCTTCACTTAGAAGAGAAGCATCATCTAATTTACCTATGCTGGAATCTATTCATGAAGTAAAAAAATTCAAAGAAAAATTGGGTTCTATAATAGATCGCATTGGTGAGGTTAGCAGTTCACATAGTAGAGTTATGAATGTATTTATGAAAAAATATGCTGGGAAACTGAAGGGAGAATTTGAAACCCTCTCATCTTTACTTGAAAAGGTAAAATCAGTGACATCTGAGTTTGAAGAAGAAAATTCGGTTATCGTAGAATGTATAAGTCTTTTGAATATGTTATCTCAGAAAATAGAATCTGCCAAAGCTAGAGAAGAGAAAATTGAAAGTACATGGAGACAAGTAGAGACCCTGAAGCACGATCGCGACCAGCTTAAGAATCAATTAATTAGTTTGGAAAATTCTAATCAATTTAAAAAATCCTATCGCAACCTTGAAGAAATAGATGCCACAGAAAAAGAGGTGCAAGAATTCCATAGAGAAATTCTTGATCTATACAGCCATGTATCTAGGGCGTTTACAAGATATTCTTATGGCATGACCAAAGATGCCTTGGCCCGACTTAGAGTTTTGACTGAAGAACCATGGAAAATCTTTGATGCCGATTTTTCGGCTTATAGTTCGCTTCTTTTTGAAATTCAAAAAGCTGTGAACTCTGGCAAAATTAGGCTTAAGGACACAGAAAAAATTGTATATTATATGGACATCATATTAAACTCACTTCCAGAGCATCAGCGTAGGGCGAAAGGGATAAATCGCAAACTGCATGTATTGTATGAAAACAAAGATCTGGTAGTTGCAAAGAAATCAATAGAATTAAAATACGAAATAGGAAACAGTGATAATCAGTTAGAGGAACTTGAGATATTATTGGATCAATTAAAGCAAGAGGTAAGAGAAAATAATAGTGAACGTGAGCACATGATAGGACAGATAGAAGGATACCTATCTCAAATTACTAGAAAAAAATACTCTCTAAAAGAAAGAATTACTAATCCACAGAATAGCCAAATGTAAGTCAAGTAGTAATTTACATATCCCAAATATACTGACAATAAAAAACTAACTGCATTACCGAATGATGCTACAGAACAGAATACATACTATTATATCCGCGCATTGATACTGAAATATATCTATCTATGTCTGCTGCGAAGTAATGCACTTGAACAAAGTGATAAGGATAAAGGAAGAGTCTGTTATGACACATCAATCATCAAAGACGAATTCTGGGCAGTTGTATATAGAAAGAATGGTTCACTTTCCCCTTCATCAACTGTACTTGAATTAGGTTGTGGATTTGGCCGTATAACTAAATGGTTCTGCCTGCTTTCCAAATATAGGAGAATATTTTGCAGTAAATTTGTTACCACATTGAATAAAAATGTAAAAGAATATGTCAGACCACAAGAAATAATAATAAAAAGGAGGGAATCTTGATTGGTATGACGAACGATCTCCAGAATCGCACCACATAATTTTATACACAACTACGAAGAGATATACATGAATATACATTCGATAACTCTTGTTATAGCCTTTTTGATATATGATAGGAATGTATTTCTATATTATATAATGCATGTATTCATATTCCAATATTTCACAGTTAACATATGTTTTCTAATTGGTATTATTACAATGCAGTAATTGAATACACAATAACGATTTCAACTGTATATATGCGTCTGTCCGAGTCATGTGATTTCCTATGATAGGATACGTTTATGCTTCTTTAATGGAGGAATCACTAAAACTTGGAATAATCGTGGTGTTGAATACTCATGGCGTCTGAAGACATCTCTGAAATCTTCGAATAGTGTCTGAATAGATAGGCATGAAAAAAGAAGCTACTATTTGCGTCGTTCCGTAACAGAAAGGTCTTATTTTTCCATCCATATATTTTCTAAATTGCGCCTGTAGAGCATTAGTAATACCACCACGCATTAATCTAGTTCCTAACTTTTACTTCTTTCAAATTTAGGCAAATGACTAGTCCTAACAGGCCTGTCTGGATAAGGAAAGGCTTGTTAGTTGTTGGCCTGGATGTGTAGAAAGGGGCCATGCTGTCTCTGGTCCCTATGTACATAGTAGCAACAACTAGAAAGGCTGTGAATAATTACTATTAATTAGAAAAAGAAGAGAATTCATATGTATATTTAATCAAAAAGGATACTACCACCATATTTAGTTGGACATTGTCTGAGCACTCTCGAGAAGCAGCCAACCTTATATTAAGAGGTTAACGCCAGAATATAGAAAATACCCCCAAACCTGCAATAGCTAATCCTCCATAAGCAAGGAACATGATTCCTAGAGAAAAACTGCCTATAGCTATGCCTATACCAGTTGCTATCGTAATTGCTTCTCCAATTCGCCTTTGATTTCGCATAAGCTAGGCAATATATAAACAACGGATAATAAAAGCATAATGACTATGCATTGCTATTACTAGAAGACATTGGTAGCGAACAAGCAGAACAGCAGAACAATTTTTTGAAATATAGACAATAAACTCTAGATTAAGGATACTGAAGATCGCAACTAATATGAAACTAGCTTAAATAAAGGCGTTGTTTCTAATCACATCATTGATTCATTTCAGAAGGATGACAAAGGTAAATCATTATTATTACGGCATATCAATTCCATGGTATGCTCACGAGAGATAATTTAAGGCGCAGGCAGAATCGGCACAGCGGCCTTAGTTGCAATCTACCCGTGATTTTACTATTTTTGACTAAATATGTATTTCTATAGGCTTTCTAATAAAACAATCTACGTCTAATTTTGGATATAAATCCTTAAAATCATGTTCATATTCTTCAAATGCAAGTGATAAAACATACCTTGACTTTAGGGTCTATATTTTTAATATTCTTGTATAACTCAAAGCCATTCATTCTTGGCGTTCTGATATCTACGGTATAGTAGTAACAAATCATAAACATCAGGTCTGTAATTAGAAAATGCCGCCAAAGGATCATTAAAGACGTCTACGGCAAAGCCATTGTACTTCAAACTTAACTTGTATAATGTGTGAATGCATCCCTCTAAAATAAAAAGAATTAGAATCACCTTTGGGAAGCCATGACGACATGAAGCATATCTTAGAACACGAACGATTGAAGATCTACAATGGATGATATGTTTTAAACCAAAATGGCATAGAGTATTGTGATAGAATGTCGCATTCATCCACTACCATTCCCCCAGATGATCTGACCAAAGCAAAAATAGTATATATGATTCTTAACAGGGAAACAGAAGATGCCTTGCAAAAGCTGAGCAAATTCTATAATGTTACGCCGCCAGAAATAGTTGTTGGAACGGTCAAAGGAAAACGCAGAACAGTGTATGCCGTCTATGTTCAAAAGGAAAGAAGAATTTATGCAACGAACTCTGATATCTTTTACAATCCCTTCGTAGTATTGCATGAATTTTATCATCATGTAAGGACAAAAGGTGGTGTACACAGGGGATCTGAGAAACATGCTAATATGTATGCGAAAAGTTTCGTAGACTCTTATAATAAAATAGTTGAGCATAGATGATTGGAGCTGTTAGTAATTGATATTTCATCCCAAATTACGCCAAAATCTGCTCTAATGATAGTGTCTTTGGAGTAATATAAGCAATCTATTGGAAGTTGCCTAGATTGTAGTGATAGGTTATTTTAAATCGAAAGTAACCTTTCTTGTACAGCTAGTAAGATATATCGACTGTTGAGAGCAAGTCTTGTGCAGGTGCTATGAAAAAATTTAGTACTATTATAACATTAGTTACTACTATAATAGATACATTTAATATTCTGGGTTAGGAGGATTTATTATGCAATCCATAAGTACGAGTTTTGTCACTGAGGAGAGGAAAAGAGCATTAACCTTAAGAGAAATTGCCCCAAAATGGGCAAAAAGATTGGAAGAGAGAAATAAACTTCCATTTCCGCTATCAATAACATGGCTAAAGTGGTATTTTGACCTTGATCACCCCTCAAAATGTATTGTTGGAGAAGCCAATAGTTATAGCCCCTCTTATCAAAAAGAATGTAAAGAATGTGATGCACTGGGCTGGCGATTTGGAGGTTCATTTTTATTACACTCGTCATCACAGATGCAAGAGAATATAGCCGCATTTGTGAAACATTGGAATAAAAAACACAGGATATAGAAAAGCTGCATCAATATTAATTGGTTTGGGAAGACATAAGCATCAATTACAGTAAACCCATAATTGAATGGATGAAAAAATATATACGACGCTGGTTGTTTTAATTCATATACCCTTCTAGATGTGATGCTCTATGCTATTGTCTCTATCTTAACCTTTTTGACTTTTTGAAGGTTTATCATCTAACGTATGTGAACAGGCAGTTCTTTAAGTTTGCTTACTGCTATTTCTGCTGCTTTCTTGCCAGACAATAGCATGGAACCAAACGTTGGACCCATCCTTGGCAAACCATGAGTTTCAGTTACAGACATTCCGGTTGCTATCAATCCAGGAAACACTTCGCCTGTACAGTTGACTACTGCATCCTCACTTCCTTCAACCCACAACGGATCCATACCTTTCCATTTTACATAACCACGGTCCATTAACCTCTTCACGGCAACCGAATCATGGCCTGATGCATCGATGACAATCCTGCTTTCTAATGCTACTGGATCTACACAAGTGACATTTCTTGGTAAAGCAGAAACTGGCATCCAATTAACAACTATGCCACCTACGCGGTTATTTTTTAGTACTAAGTCATCGAATTTTGTCAATTGCAAGAACCTGACGCCTGCGTCACATGTCGCGGCAATAAGTTTCGAACAAGCGTGCGGGCCCCATGTTGCATAAAGTCCTTCTCTGATTTTGCGATAAGGCACTCCTAACTCATCCCATATTTTCTGGGCCGGCGCTCTGACGGTTACAGGATTCATCATATATCCTCCTACCCAATAGCCACCACCAATGTAATTATTCTGTTCTATTATGAGTGTCTTAACCCCAATTCTTCCTAGATCTCTACCAGCTGTTAATCCTGCTGGACCTGCTCCAATGATTATTACATCAGAATCCGTGTATTCCGCCATCGTTTCGCTAAACATATTCGCTATAGTTCTTGTAATCTCCTTCTCACTTACATCAGCGAAAATTTTTGCCATAGATATCATATTCTCTTTTTTGTGATATTAATATATCTAGCTCATTACTTGTTAATATTTGACCCTTGCAAATGAGCAGGCAGATATGCACACCAATAGCGCTTGCAATTTTGCGAAACCAAAATAAATGTCATGAATGCTGCCTTTTATGCATGAAGATTATGTGTGTTCTAACCTACTTGACGTCGTCCTTCCTTTCTTTGTTCTATTCCTCTTTTGCGCAGCAAGAAGAAAAGTACTACTAGAATAATTGCAATAAGGATATAGTTTACTGGAGGGCTTATCGTCTTTGCAATTAATCCAACGCCCGGGATGACATAGACCACTTTTCCCCTATAATCATTTACTGTAATAGGATAATCAACCCCTGGAATGGATCCATCATTGGCGTCCCCTTTTGTTACGATGATTCTTTGCCCATGCAAACCTGTCAGAATTTCTGCGACCCTGTGTACAATAACTTCACGATGCCCTGTATCCTCGACTACTCCTGGAGATTCAAAGACTATAATATCGCCGATTTTCAAATTGTCAAACGAGGAAGAATCAGAACCCATGCCAGAATATTTAATGAGCAGCATGTCTCCTACTTTGAGTTTGGGTACCATGCTCTCGCTCGCTACAACGTAAACTGGGTTATTGACACCAAAAACTGCTCTAACACCAAGCCAAATTATTGCGACGGCAATAATCACAATTATGACACACTTGATTTCAATTGGAACCTTCGAACTTCTTTTTTTTTCCTTACCTAACAATTTTATACCTTCACCTTATTTTCTATTGTATATAAGCCATTAGCTTTAACAACAATAATTCTTACTGAAACTTTTTGTGCCTTGGTGGAGATTAGATCATATAAATGAATTTGCCGCCATAGCTATATCCATATCATATGTGCATCTTATTAGTAAACTTTGGTGCATTGCTACTCAAATATACAGGGATGCGTAACCCTGTGCTAAATGCTTTATCACATACCGACAATAGGGGGTTGAATCTCCCTGACACTTAGATTTTTGAAATCCCATACAAGGTTATCTGATCTGAATGCCACATCCGGGCCGGGCTCAGTTATTATGTAATCTTTTGCCCTTCCACAGTTTGCGCTATAAAATATGCTATCAGGACTATTTGCAAACCATCCTCCATCATCTATAATATCTGTTACTTTTACCCAATGGTTGTTATTCTTGTCATCTAGATAAGACTCCATTTTTACTGCACTATTATTATTTATGTTATACATTATTACCTTCCATCCAATCCATCTACCTACAATTGAATCCGTGACTTTAGCTTGGCCCAGTTCGTCTGTATAGCCACCTGTGAACCATATTTCTTTTTTCCAACCTACAGTACCATCAGCATGAATTCCACCTATCAACGCCAATCCACCGCATGGGCTACTCTGTGTGTGCCTGCCTCCTCTTGCAAACCATGCAAGATCAGTATAGCCAATTTTGCTGTTACTATCGTGAGGAAATAATGAGTTTACTTTGGCATAACCTGTTATTTCTACATTCTTCCACATTGGAGTACCAGGCGGAGTATCCACACTCATTCTAACCTTTTGATAAGCAATACGCCATGACCCATCACTTTGCCTAGTTATATTGTCGTCCTTTCCGGTACCAATGGTGAATAAACTATCATTAGCTGGATTCTTCATGTTGATATACCATTCTCTTCCGCCTTGCTTGGTTGGGTAGATTTCTTTTATACCAAATATATCTGATCTCGAACCTGGAGGAAACGCGATCCCGCTGCTATTTTTGTGGTTTTCAATTATATTAGCGGCAACTTTTAATGGCTGGCTAGAAGCCGAGAGTGTAGTGAAAATTCCTCCAGGAATAATTAAAAAAGCAGTGAGAGTTACACAAAAAACTATAACTCTATAATTTGACTTAAAATATTTCATTTGACCAACTTTCATTTTGTATCGTCTTTGTCAGCATTTGAGAATCTAATTTAATCCTTGTTGCTTTTTGTGACTGGACCGCTTCGTACTTTGGCATCTATATCCGAAAGTAATCTGATTAGATCAGGTTTATGTGAGTTAAGGTATTCCTGACCTTTGTCTTTCAATCTGATTTGAAACAGTCTTAGGTCCCGATGTTCGTCAAAGAATTGCTCAATCATTGCACTTCCATGTTTAGCAGGACTGATCAGCTGGTCGAAGCTATCAAGAGTCGCATCTACTTCGCCTTTTTCTACAGAGTCTTTGGCTCTGTTAACTATTTGACTAATGTCTCTTAGCTGTTGCAAAGGTGCATATACTTCCTTGCTCTTGCCAAGGAAGCCAGAACGTCTAGCAGTTCCGACCTTTTCAGCAATGTCTTTGGTGAGTTCATAATATTCTTCTTTACTTGCAAATGATTTTTTTTCTCTTTTAAGCGTTAGACCTTTCATAGATAGCCGCATCATGGCATCTTCTACCTCTTCCGTATTCATGCCGGTAATCCACACAATTTTGCCGATATAATCATATCCCTGTCTTATTGCTTCTAAGACTACGACTTCAATAATTCGCATAAAGCCTTCCTCTGCTCTAGCATTGTCAAAATCTCTGTCGCGTACGGCCTTCTTGGCAAAAGAAATATCTATCTCTATTGAACGTTTTAAGGCTTCCATCGCATCGTCCACCTTACCAATTAGTGCAAGGTAGCACGCCTTATTGTACCATGACATTGCATCATTAGGGTTAATGTCGACCGCTTTGTCACATGCTCGAATAGCTTCATCATAATTTCTTGTTTTGTAATAAGCCAGACCTTTCAAGTTCCAGGCTTCTGCGTTATTGAGATCAATATCGAGGGCTTTGTCATATGAGGAAATGGCAACAGTGTATTCACCTAAATGAAAATGAGCATATCCTTTCTTGATCCATGCATCAACATAATTGGGATCAATTCTTAAGGATAGGTCAAAGCTACGGATGGCATCTTCTAGTTTCTCATTTGACATCTGATCGATACCTTTCTTGTACAAGTCGTGTTTCTGAATGTCGTCAACGTTGTCAAGAACGTAGCCCTTTTGCGTCGTATTTTCGGAAGGACTGTCAGAGTCAAGTCTATTATTGTGCTTCCTTCCTAAAAATCTGCCCATTGAAATAAAATGTTCTCTTCGCAGATAAATAGATTTGGACTATTCATCCCTCGTCTATCATCATTGATATCTTCTACGTTAACGGCATTATTAGCTTACGATAGACTACCCTGTAAATCGCTAGCGATAGATGATTTATAACGTATTGTACGAGGGCTCCACAAAGCATGATGCATTCGGATGCTTGCAACTAGAGTAATAGACATAATGGAACTCGTACCAGGATTTCTCGCTCACATTCTAGTAGTAGTACTACTACTACTACTACCATAACAACAACTACTACTATATCCATCATTATTGTTTGCAAAATAAAGCTCAAAATGCCTTAGGCGAGCAGTTCGCCCGACACTAGATCATACTTCTCTATAGGTGTATGGCCGGTCTTTACCTTATGATCCTCCATGTCTGAGTGAAAAACAAAGCTGCATTTACACTCGTGACATAGCCAAATAGCATTTAAATCATCGGGGTGCATGGGTAAGTAGTACACTTACAGGCATCAAATTTAAAAGATTTGAAAGTTTTTCATATTCGTTTTATCAGAAACTAGTTTTTTGCACAATAGGCATAAAAGACATTAAAATCTTATCCATTTTAATATTGTATAAAATAATTGCATAAAATACGTTGTATTATTAGAATTTTGTCTGGTTCAATATGTACTGCTAGTCGACTTATCCTCCAGGAATCAAAATTTATGTAGTTTAAAGTGCTATTAAAATATTTCTCTCTTTGTCTGTCTATCATTATGATAAATAAAAGTGGAACTCAATTTCAACAGCTCCTTATTCTCCAAGAAAAAACAATTCTTCACTTTCTCCAACGTAGCTTTTTTAAGCACATATAACTGCAACAACATGATGGCTTTTATCAGTCTGTCCGTCAATTGTGTTTTACTATTGTCATTTCTTGCACAATCAACATAGCAGGAGTTGATACCTAATTTTTGTAGTCTCCTGTTTAATTCCTTATCGTCATTGTATCCTTTGTCTCCGAGTATCATTATTTTATCACTGCTTTTAATACTGAATATAGGAGAATGACAGAATTCTTCAAAAGGATACGCAAAGGACTTCAGCCCAAAGACCTCGTTTATCTTTAATGCACCATAAATTGCAACTGGAAATAACAGTCCACTGGCTAGAAAAATGTAACAGGAAGAGGTACCAGCGGTCGTAGTAATCATATTTTCAGCTTCATTGTATGCTTCCTTGTAAATCATATTAATGTGATCAAAACTTTTTATCTTGCCTAATAGAGAAAGGCAGCATAACAAGCTGGAAGTGAAACTTATAGTACCAGAAGTTGGAATCCCTGTACTTTTGTAGCGGAGTTGTATTATTTCGTCGCAATTTTTGGCAAGTTTGCTTTCGGGTCTTGCAGTGATCGCAGTTGTTGGGATATTCTTTTTTTTCGAAATCTTTGCTGCAAGTATGTTTGATTTAGTGTTACCTGAAACTGAAATTATGTATAGTCTATGATTCTTTATAATCTCCGGGTTGAAAACAATCTCCATCGGATTACAACATATCGTCCTGTAATTCGAAACATATTCTGCGATAAGTGCGGCAACGTAAGAATCCCCTGCCCCCACTATTAGACAATTATCTAAGTTAGCTTTGCTAGGCAAATCCAACTTTGATAAATCATCTATCTGATATCTGATCTCTTTTTCCATTGCGGTTATAGAGTTCATGCTATTCTGCTATTGTTTCCTAATAAAAAATAAAACATTTACTATATCTCTTATAGTCTACATGCTTCGGATTCATAAAAAGATGCTTTGATATTCTTTTCTACGATTAACTAACTGATGCAAAGTAAAAGAAAAAATAGAAAAAATAAAGCAAAATATTCTTCCGTGTTTGAGTTATCTTTTTCACGTTATGAATGCTCGTTCCAAATTATGCTTGGGGGACTTGTGAGACAGGATATTCTTCTTGTTAATATAATTTAATGATATGTGTTGATTACGGTGTTAAAGATTACAGGAATTAGGAACCAGATTGTAGTAGGAAATATGAACTAAATGATATTCCAATTAGTGCTAAATTTGTAGCCAAATGCAGAGCGTACGCATGATTAATACTGTATTTGTTATATATGCTGCGATAGAAAAATCCAAGCGGAAGCAATACAAGTGCAACATGTATTGCTACCCCCATGGCGACATGCAGGAATGCCCAGAGTATAACTCGCTTTGTGTTTTTTCTAAAGTAAAATTCCTCAAAGTAATTCACATGAATTAGCGTATATACTAACATGGGTAGAAAGGGTAATATGCCAAACAGACCCTCATTGCCAAATGGTCCAAGAGAAATGTTGTATCCAAGCCAGGAGAGATTTAGCAACGGGATCTGAGACACTAAATTTCTTGCAAAAATAACATAAATCATTAACAAGCCAACTGTTAGTGGCAAAAAGATAAGTGCCTTAGCTCCGGTTTTTAAATTCAAAAGCCTCCTCTTTGTTTCCCTTGCTAGTAGCAGAGAGGGCCCTACCATTGCAATGTATATTACGATTAAGTAAATATCTTCCAAACGCAGGAATAACCGCTTAACGCCATATTATGTTAATTGTTAATAAAAATGTTATTTACCGGGTTGTAGTGTTAGTTATTAAACAATAGGTAGATAAATAAAAGTGATAGACCACTACAAAGTATTGGGAGTAGGCAATACTGCCTCTCAGACGGATATAAAACGATCCTTTCGCGCTTTGGCATTAAAATATCATCCTGATCGAAATAAAAATTCTGAAGAAGCAAAGCAGAAATTTATGCAGATCGTTGAAGCTTATGAGGTTCTTTCTGACGAACAGGCAAGAAAAAAGTATGACAGTATTGTCTATTACAGTCATTATGATAAAACTCCAATACAACGACAATGGACTCCGCCTGCAGACTTTGATAGAATCTATAGCTATGCAGAGATCAAGAGAGCATATAGACATGCAGGTATCGGAGGTGGAATGTGGGATATTAGCGAAACTGCAAGTGTCGGAATGTGGAAAGCCACGATGATTTTATTTGGGTGCCTTGCAGCTATTGTGATATTTATAATGCTTCTTCTTTAGCGTTTTTTTCTGCTACTATCGTTGCTTCTTCTTCTTTTTCGCTCTTCATACTGTTGGATTTTTTTATCATATGTATAATACTTGTAACCAAAGAAAGCGGCTAAGCTCAAATTCGGCATTGAAAATATCAGAAATGCAAATGACGCCAACAGCGCGGAGAGTACAATGCCTAGCGCCCCAATGCTCAATGCGATGGTAAATAAAATTCTGAGCTGTCTTTTCTGTGCAGCCAATATTATGGTACAATATTCATGTTATAAAAAGAAATACAATTATTACAATCAGATAGTGTTCATGGGCTGTCTCCTACTCATTTAACGTATACTTTAATGTATTTGTCTCTTGTGGATGTTGCAATGCCTTCTTTATTATGACTGACAGCAGCAGTAGTAATAGGTTCAGTTAGTTGTTGTGCTATTGTAGTTGCTTTTGTCTTTTCTGATGTCTTTAATGATGGTTTATTTCATTATGGACTTTATCTGCTTTCTTCTCCGTCGGATCATTTCACAAATATTTTTGCCTTTTCTGCAACTATGTACTTCTATATGCGATAGCGAAGAGATGATTTGTTTGAAAGTATTTTGGTATTTGAAGCAAAATCAGCAGGATGATGTCTTCGTTTTAGGACGTGTTAAGTTAACGTCTATCACCTCCGATCAAACGGGTTAGCAATCTAAATTTGATATGGGATCGTACTGCATTATACATGAAAACAAACAAACTACTCTGTCCATTTATAGACATGTTCTAATTCACATTCTTCTTTCATGCATGGATCTAAACCTTCAGGTCTGTCCTTTAGACACTCTACAACTCGTTCAATAAGGCTCTTTTCATACGATGAATGCAACCGGTGTTCAAGGCCTAGAGAACTACATGCTTCAGGATACCACGTACCACCATCAGAATATACTATGTGTCTATCATAAATCTCTATTAAGGACTTAAGCAAAGCTTCCACTACCAGCATATTCCTATGTCTTGAGACATAAACTCCAAGAATAGATCTATGGATTGGTTCGATTGCAACCCAAAGCCATGCTTCATTACCACCTATTTGCATCTGCGTTTCATCAATCAAGAATGCAGCTCTACTTTTACATGGATAGACCTGTTTTGGGTCAAACTTCTGTACCCATTCCCATATTGCTACGTGACTTCTTTCTGCAAATGGTTCTAAAGCTCTAACTGTATTCCTGAAACTCAAATCTAGGAAATATAAGTACAAAGCATACATCACTATCTCAGCAAATGTCCTCTCGCGTTGAACTATGGCCATAGAATGCGAGAGTACATCAGCAGCTATAGCTCTATCGCCTTAACTTAACACGTCCTCGTTTACCTCAAAAAGGTTAAAAAGGGATTGAAATCAAAGGACTTTGAAAAAAGTTGCGGGTCATAGCCATAGGAAGCCGTGTATTTATCACGAGTTTTAAGCTCGCAGGGGTTCAAGGGATCAAAGCTGATTCTCCCGCAGAGGCACTTTCTGAGATTAACAAGATTGGTGGCGCTAATGATGTAGGCTTGGTGCTTTTAAGTGACGACATAGGTAAAAAAATTCGATATAACCTAACCGATATAAGGACAAGGAGGCCAATTCCCCTGATTTTTGAACTTCCGTCACCGGGGAGCACAAAAGAGAATGTTGACTACAGGGCTCTTCTAAAACAGATTCTAGGTGTATGAAGTTCACAACGTTATTTGAATCTTGGATAATTCAAGTTGACAAGTCCAAAAATTGGAGATGATTCAAAAAGACTAATATATCAATTTCAGAGCCAAATACCATATGTCTGAAACTGGCCAGAACAATATTGACGAATATGAAGATGACTTTGAAGAAGATTTGGATATCGATGAGAATGAAGTTGAGGAATTAGACGATCAGTAGGAGGGAAGAAAACAAATTTTCCAGTTAGTTCACGGAAGACAGTTTGATTCCATCTTCTGCATATTTTGACAATTTAGTTGATTTTCATTGGATTGTCATAATATTATTATTTGATTATAGAAGTTTTTCGGTTCTAACAACTAAACATCACAGCCTGCTGAGGTAGTGGTCAATTTGTAGATGCTATTGATGTCTGACACAGGGGTCATAACATAATAATAATAATAATAGTAATAATTAACATACAGAATAATAATAACTATTTATAATGTTAAAGCTTGTAGTCGCTCAGTATGTTGCGATATCTTTTGTCTTTATATGCTACATGTTTAACGTACTCGCCATATGTTATATCCAGAGAACAATTCGCGCATTTTACAGACGTGAAATCATCCGACAATTCTGCGGTATAATGGCAATCAGGACAAACTATTTTCATATAAAATATCAGGAGTCCAAGTTATAAAAGTTTTCATATTTAAGCATCGGCGTATGGAGCAATATATACTAACTAACTATCAATAACCATCTGGAGTATCCAAATACTAAATTGCCTTCAGTTGTTTGACGATTGGTTGTCTAGATTTACGAAAAACTCGAAATCCACAGATACATTTAATCTCTGGCAGCCTAGACAATTCTTCGACCGTTACTGTTGTTCCACATCTCATGCATTCGTATGTTACACCTCCAAGTATTTCTGAACTTGTCATATGTATAGCGAAATGAGTTTAACAAATTTAAGTTTTGTCAATCGTTGATACATGTAAACTAAGAGTTTTATTTTATTCTATAACTAATTCTATTATGATATACACATCTCGCAATATATGCGTGCAGAATAGTTGTTTTATCACTTTTCCATTCAATGCATGCTGTTGATTCGTGAATTTTTACATGACTCTTCACTTGTCAAATGTACAGGCTTTGGTTCTTTTCCACATTATTCTAGGGGACGATCACTTCCTATTTTTTATCTAATATGTTGCTCAGTGACCTAAAATATATCAGCTACAAGAAAATATTGTCCGCAGTATAAATTCTTCTAGCAGTATTAATCTTTTTTATACAAACAAGGGGCGTCAGAGAGTAAGAGAAATAACAAACATAGAAAAGATATCTTAGTGCCACTTATATTTTGAGATTACATCGTACATGATGTACATATGCCTGATTCAAATATATCGATTAACATGCTTATCCAGATTCTGGATCTTTTTGGTACAATGGCCTTTGCGGTGACGGGTGCCTTCAAGGCAATTGAGCACAACTCTGACATAGTAGGTATTGTGATTCTCTCCACAATTACAGGACTTGCCGGCGGAGTAATGCGTGACATAATTTTTGGGAAATTCCCGCCTACCGCTGTCGTAAATTCTCTCTACATTATAATAACTGTAAGTTCTGGCATGGTAATTTTTTTTCTCTATCCAATACTAAGGAAGCACTGGAATTTATTCTTAAAATTTGATGCATTAGGTCTTGGTGTATTTACGCTGATTGGCTCTGCTTCCGCATATGATGTATTTGGTCTGAATTTTCTCGCCATGTCCTTTGGGGGCGTGCTTACTGCGGTTGGAGGTGGGATTTTAAGAGATGTATTTGTTAATGAAATACCACTAGTGTTTACTAAAGAGTTCTATGCTTCAGCGAGTTTCTTAGGAGTTATTGTACTTTTTATCATGCTTTCATTAGGTGTTAACTTAACTTTAGCCTCTATTCCTGCTATAATGGTAGTAACGGCTATTCGCGTCGTTGCAATGAAGTATAACTGGAATATGCCACATGCAAGAAATTGAGCAGTCTTTGAGTATTTATCTATCCGAGAATCCAAACTGGTTATAATACCGCACAAGCGTCTTTCGCGATATCAAATCCAAAGTAAGAAAATCCTTGAGTTCAAAAATATTATCTATTCAAAATAAGCTGGATGTCTCTTGCACTTCAAAGCGTAAGGTATGCATAAATATAGATATATGCCCTACTTGCTAGCACCAACAAGATAAACCATAATACAAAACATTTAGGTCCTAACCAAATTCTTCTTCCAATATCATTCTTTTCTTTGTCATTTGAAACAATCGATCGGACTTTTTGATTGCTTCGTGTCTCGGACGCCTAAATATCATTGATTGTATTAGCAAATGATTCTCTGGTATTACCATGCCTGTTTGATCATCAGAATATGCAATCTTAATTATATCATCTTGAACTTTGAGTACTTCTTGATGTATATGTACCATATTGGTATCACCATGTTGAAAGCCAAGCTCCATTGCTTTTTTCCTAATTGCAGCTGTTCCTTTCGCAGAATTTAGTATGGCCACTCCAAACTCCGTACGAAATGTTTCGATTATTTTATCCTTGCTTGGAGCTTTCCCATTAAATCGAATAACCATTTGGTGCAAATGCATCATCCTAGAAGGAACCTTGTAAGCATCAACATAGAGGTTAGATGTGGGAATGAAATCTTTAACGTCATCCTGATGATGAGGGTTTTTATCCCATTCAATAGAATCTTTAATTTCCTTTGAATCCTCAAGATCGGCCCACCTTCTGATCAGTGTAACATCATATCTTCTTATCTTGTCTCCAAACTTTTCAATTAAGGGCTGCATTATCCTCCCCATACCTGAGACGTTGCAACTACCCTGAATAACATAGGTTTTGCCTGCTGCCTTTGCATAATTTACTCGAGAGTTATGAATCATATCAGCTACAGAGCGTTCGCCATGCCTTTCCTCTCCACCTTGAAAAATAGCCGCCTTATTCATCGGCTCATACAGGTTCTTTTTATTATCAAACCCGCCACCTTCTCTGGCAGCATCGACCACAATGTCACTTTTCAGAATAGCTTCGGAAATTATACCTCTTACGTCGTAGCCCTTATCCTTGAATTGTTTTACAGTTCCATTTGGAACATAAATGTCAAATCCATTTTCCAAAGCTTCTTTAGTTTTGTCATCAGCAGTATATTTTGCAATGCCAATAAATTCTATTTCTTTATCAGATGAAAGCGCAGTGGCAAGCCGCCGGCCAATGTTACCATAACCATTTATAAATACCTTAATCAACCTCTTATCCCTAGACTTAAATGAGCACAGTAGTTTTATTATTATATATATATTCCTTATTCTAATATCTGCCCTGAAGGACCTATACTTTTAAATATGATTTCGTCTTTTAGCGGGATGGGTTGGGTTTAAGTCCCTGGAAGAAGGACAAGGTATGCGGTGATGCTCTGTAGCATCATGATGTTTTTATAAGCCTGGTAACAAAGCTGGTATAACTAAATGAAGGTGCTGATTATAGACAATTATGATTCATTTGTGTATAATATTGCGCACCTAATAGGTGAACTTAAAACTAACCCGATGGTCATTAGGAACGACAAAATAACAATATCAGAAATTCGAAAAATCTCTCCAGACGCTATAGTCATTTCTCCAGGTCCTGGACATCCAGCGGATCGCAAACATTTTGGAATTTGCAATGACATAATAACTGAGCTTGGTCCAAGGATACCTACTCTTGGAGTCTGCCTTGGACATCAAGGGATCGTTAATGCCTTCGGCGGTGAAGTAGTTAATGCCAAGGTTGTACGGCATGGAAAAACAAGCATTATTAAATATAGACCTGGCGCTATGTTGTTTGAGAGTGTTAGCAATCCATTCAAGGCTACCCGTTACAATTCTCTAGTTGCAAATTCAAAAAAAATTCCAGAATGCCTTGAAGTGACTGCGAAGGCGTTAGACGATGGCGAGGTAATGGGAGTAAGACATAAGAGATATTTAATAGAAGGAGTACAGTTTCACCCAGAATCTGTATTGACTGCAGAAGGATCTAGGATATTTCGGAATTTTATTTCCATGGTGAAATAAATAAATAATTTGTCCAGCACAAATTTTGCTGACCTTGGGCCAGTGATTCGTAAGTTAGTTTCTAGGATAAATTTAACTGAAAATGAAATTCGTCAGTCAGTAAATTCAATACTCCGAGGAGAAGCTTCAGATGCATCAATTGCATCATTTTTGGTAGGTCTTGCAATGAAAGGAGAAACTGCCGAAGAAATTAAGGCAATTCTTCAAACTGTTAATGAACACGCGATAAAAATAACACCTAAAGTTAATGGCACATTAATTGACACTTGCGGAACCGGGGGAGACGCAATCAAATCATTTAACATAAGTACCGCTGCAGCGATAGTTGCATCCTCAGCCGGGGGTAAAGTGGCGAAACATGGAAATAGGTCTTTTTCTGGATACTGCGGTAGCGCTGACTTTCTAGAATATGTTGGATTGGATCTGAATTCTAATCCTGCAAATGTTAGACAAGTCATTGAAAAAACTGGCATAGGCTTTCTTTATTCTCCTAGATTTCATCCTGCCATGAGAAACGCCGCTTCTGCAAGGAAAACAATAGGTATAAGAACTGTATTCAATATCGTTGGCCCATTATGTAATCCTTGTACTAATATTTCTGCCCAGCTTGTAGGTGTTTTTGAACGTTCTTTACTTGAAACTATTCCTGTTGCTTTGCAAGACGCATACGAAAACGGTTTGGCAGGGGAGGCAATGGTTATACACGCTTTTGATGGTTTTGACGAGTTATCTAATACATGTGAAAACGATATTGTATGGCTTGTCAAAAGGCAAATTAAACGAACACGGCTACATCCCAATAACGTAAATATACAGGTTGCCAAGCCCGAGCAACTGTTTGTATATTCTAAGGAGGGTTCAATCAGAGATACCCTTCAATCTATCTATGGCATTGCCAGCCAGGAGAAAGAAGACATCGTAGTTTTGAATGCTTCTGCCGCGCTTGTGATCGGGAAAATTGCAAAAGACTTTAGGGAAGGAGTCGAAATAGCAAGATCTGCTATAAAAGAGGAAAAACCTCAGAAAAAATTAGCTGAATTAATTTATCACTGCGGAGATAAGGAGAAATTGGTGGAGGCTGAGAAAAAATTTATATATTCTTGCTAATTTCGATGATTTATTTCTTTCATAGTTTTCCTTTGCGTAACTTATGTTAACTTGTCTATCTACAATTCAGCAGATACATATATCAAGCGCATTTTTCTCAAATTGAGAAATATTATTATTCATGTTATTGAGGAAGTAGATAGAATATCGGTCAGCCCTACACCATTATTATATACTGTAATGCAAATGAATTAAAGTCGCTGACATTTGCTCCGGGGCTTGTGGGCTGAGGAAGTTAAAACTACCTACCTACCTAACTAACTTTCAATTAAAATATGACCGTGTTTATCCAACTCCACCATTTTGCAGTATATTTTTATGCAATGATTTCGCATTATTCTATTATAGGGTACTTTGGGATGAGTGATAATATAAGCGAGGATCTGACTCGCAATTTAGAATCTTTAGGATGGGATGATTTGGTCTTGATAAAAAGGAAATTATCTACATACATTAAAGGATTGACCTCTAGTCTTGTAGATGTCGAAAGAAACCAATTTCGATATATTAACGACAGTATTCATAAGGAAAAAGACATGCTTAATAGCTTGATACAGCGCTCAAAGCAAATTCGAACAGAAATTCAAATCAATAACTCCAAGCTACTTTCTATAAGCGAAAAGATCTCGCAGTCCAAGAACTTTCTTGGTTTGATGGAATACAGACTGCCATCTGAAAAACAAGATCATTTGCTTCAAATTTTACAATCCAATCAAAAATTACTCGATCAGAAGAATTACAAAAATGAGAGAGAAAAGAGCGAGATCCTTACACTGGTAAAAGATGCTTCAATGAAACTTGAAGCAATAAAAGCAACCAAAGTTGTCAGAGATCAATTAACAAGTCTCGGGTCAGAATCGGAAAATATTAGCAAATCCCTAAAACTCCTTGAGGAAGAACAGCAAAGTATACAGATTAAGATTGCGGATATCAACAATTCAATTAACAGACTTTTTGATGCTAGGCGAAACCTTTCGACAGATCGTGAAAAGTATCTAAACCAATACAACCAAATTGCAAGCCAGCTGGATAAAGTAAACGCACGTCTAGACATGATGGCTGAAATGAGACAAAGACAACGCCAAGAATATGGATACGGGCACCCCCGTGACGCCCTTTTTGAAGTAAAAGAATCTGCAAAGAAAAAATTTAAATCCGGATCAAAACTAAGCTTTGAAGAATTAAAGCTACTCTATAGCGAAAAGGGTCCATAGAAGAGCAACTGAAACAAGTCACTTCAGCACCACCATGTGTTTTGTAGAATTATTGATGAGGGGAACTTGTGAATTATGTTGAGTTGTGTCCAGAGGGATCTGTTGTATATATGCTACTGCTGCTCCATATCTTTATGAACAACTATACAGTAGTGCTCCACTATTTTAACAAATTCTACAACATTCGCTCAGAATTATTATTATTATTATTATTGCGGCTAATCTGATGTTATAATATAATATTTATCCTTGGTTTAATTCTGGCCTTTGAATTTCAAACATACAAGATAAATCTCGCTGCTTTTTTGCCTGCTAGCTTCAGGTTTACTCAACAAAACTCTCTCAAAATTATGCTTTAACTCCATCTTAAATTCATTTAACAACTCCCCTTCAAACACTTTGAGAAGTGCAATCCCGCCGCGTCTTAAAACCTTCGCTCCAACGTAGAATGCTCTTCTAGCAAGTAAGATTTGCTTAGCATGATCCAATTCCCAAATTCCACTTATGTTCGGAGCAACATCAGATAACACTACATCTGCCTTGCAATTCAAAAGTGCCAGGATTCTGTCCACTATCATATAATCCTCTATATTATCATGCAAAATTATCGCACCTTCAATGGGCTTCACTTCCTGAAGATCTATTCCAATAAGTTTGCCATGATGGCCAATCTCTTTTGATGCTACTTGTAGCCAACCTCCTGGAGCGCAGCCTAGATCAACCACTCTGTCTGAAGGCCTAAATATGCGGTAAGAATTATTCATCTGTTCGAGTTTGTAGGCCGATCTGCTACGATAGCCTTCCTCCTTTGCTAATTTTCTGTAGTAATCCTTTTTTGCATCAGATAACTTCACATTTATCTCTGCTTTTATCCTACAAATATTCAATGAAATATATATATATTTATATAATATATCCTGTCTTCGTTCCTAAATGAATATATAATAACATCGAATGTAAATGAATAAACTATACGGATAATCGTTAATGCGTCCTGCGACCTCTCTTTACAAACATAAACCGTTGATCATGACCCATCGTCAGTTAAAAGTAGAAAACGATTATTTATAAGTTCAACCAATATTATAGTTGTTAATGTGATTTAATATTGAAGTTGAGTAAAGCTGAGGCGAAAAATTTAACTGACAAGACATTTAGGATCATAATTGGTAATGGAAAAGATGGAATATTACAATCCAAACTTTGGAAGAAGCTTGATCTGAGCAGTCGCAATGGTTCTCGCCTTACAATGCAACTTGAGAAGCGTTCTCTAATCAAACGCGAGAAAATTCTCTTGGATGGACGATGGACTTATAGACTTTTTGCTGTTCATTTGCCTGCTAGTACGCGGTGTCTAGACCAAGTGCCGTGTTTAACCTGTCCTGTAGAGCACATGTGCTCAGTTGAATCCGACTACAGCCCTAATAATTGCAATTTGATTGAAGATTGGGCATTACTTTCGTTCCATACTTCCAATAACTCACATCGGCAGCAATTAGAACAGCAGTACAACAATCCATCATCAGAAAACCAAGCAAAAGAAAAAGAGATTATCCTAAAGGAAGCAAAGCCCACAAAGCATCGCGCACAAAGGGTATCAAGGAATAGTAAAAAGTAATAATATGCTTGGCCTTTACTGGCGCTGATTCTTCTTGATAATGAGCGCCATCTCCTATGAAAAATTCTTGTGGTCGTTCATTAGGCGGTTTTTTTGTCAAATATCCTATCAAAATATTCAGATTGCTCTCGATTAAGTTCATTTGCTTCGCCTTCTGCAACATTGGCAAGATTCTTTGCCAATTTCTTTTTATATTCAAGCTGCATCTGGCGAGCAATTTGAATTCTTTGTGCCTGAGGGGATCCAGCGCCATGCATCGATTCCGTAAGATACCCAACCGCATTTCTCCCCATTGTCATGTTTTCAATTAACCTGAGTACCCGCACTCTATTTTCAGTGGAAACACCTTTCCTGCCTTTAAGGTATTTTTCCAATAGTGGTCCTATTTCAGGGCTTCTAAAATCTTTTTCTGATGGCATTGTTACCATCAATCCGCCAGCTATATCTTGTGCAAGTCTGCTAATTTCATATGGGAATCTTGTCACGTTATGCTTACAAACATTTGCCAGCATGTCATCATTTTGATAATTACCGGAAGCGGTCCTGTGTGATTGATACGATGACGCAATTCCTGCAGCAAATATTGTTTCATTTAAATGAGTCATCTCCACTAGCTTATCTTTGATATGAGAGGCATTTGCAATACCATTGTAATCTGCAATAGCAGCTGCTGCTCCAATGAGGACGTCTCCAAGACCTGTCTTACAAACATAGCTCCTTCTATGATAGCAAGTGAACCGTTCAATCAACATTGAAGCAAATTCATATTCACCGTGCATAAAAATTAATTCATTTGGTATGAATACATTGTCAAACATAATCATAGCCTCTTGTCCGGAGAACTTGGCATTTCCTGCATCCAGATCTCCTCCCTCCATACTTCTTGTATCACATGATTGCCTGCCGTAAACATAAGTAATTCCTTTGGCATCTGCCGGTACAGCACCAACTATGGCATAGTCTTTGTCTTCCTCACGGAGTCTCATAGTTGGCATAACAATAATCCAATGAGAGTTAATACAACCTGTCTGATGTGCTTTGGCGCCTGTAATGTATACACCGTTTTCATCTCTTTTTACTACATGGACGAACATGTCAGGATCTTCTTGTTGAGATGGTGATAAGCTACGGTCGCCCTTTACGTCTGTCATTGCACCCCCTATCACTTGGTTTTCATGTTGAATCTTTTTAATAAACTCAATTAGACGTTTATGATATACAGTGCCATGCTTTGAATCAATTTCAAAAGTTGTAGAATATAATGAGTTAAGAGCATCCATACCTACACATCGCTGGAAGCAAGTTGCAGTGATCTGGCCTAATTTTCTTTGCATTTTATTTTGGTTTACCAAATCCATGCTATTCTCAACAATATGTAAAAATCTATTTACCTTCATGCCAGTTAGAGATGATTGTGCAGAGGCAATATCTGAGCCGTCGTTTGCTATATCGTAAGTTTCTGCAACTGCATTAATAGAGGGACGAATCAGTGGATGATCCACAGGCTCCTTTACTAGATTGCCAAATAGGTAAACCTTAAGATTTCTACCTCTCAAGCTTTGAATATATTCTGCACCGTTTTTTATAGGCATACGATTTTATTATGTTAGCAATCTTATTTATATATTATTAGAGGTTATTCAAAATAAAACAATCTTCTCAAAGAGTTTACCTAACATTAGATAAATATACACATAGTTTGCATGCCATAACGTACATCTAGGTAGTCCTGCTGTCATTGTAGTATTAAAGAATTTGCATTGTGATGATTTGAAAGAAAAATGGAAATAAACATCAGATATCTTTGGTCATCAACGTAGTATCACAAGTATCATAATTAACTAACTGAGTAGGTGCTAATACCATGGACAAATAAGAATTACACTAATCTATAGGTTTTGACTCTTTCTTCCTACTGCGTCTAATACAAAGCCTCTTTACAATATCGTATCAGAATGACTATTTGGCAACGGCCTAAGTTAGTGGACAGGATATTATTATCACTTGTAAATTAGGGAAGGTTGCTCTGCATTGAATTAAGTCTAATCAATTTGCGCTTTATACCTCTTTACACCCATGTCTAAACAATAAAGTCCAAGCGCATCTGGCTACCTCGAACTGTTTATTTTTACACTGTTTATTATACGATTATATTGTCTACGAGTGCCAATCGCATACATTTACATAAATTTACTCGAGCATAATCTATTCTTAAATTGTCTACCAGAGAGCAACGAAGACATTTTCCAAATCAAAATCCTACTATCGATTTATGACCATCTCTTCGAGGCAGCCTAATCTAATATACTTTAATACCCAAGCCAAGCTACCACCGCATGTGCATACAACCAAAATTGATCTGTATAAATTGATACATGAATATCCGAATTTTCCAAAGCAGGGAATTCTATTCAGAGATATTAATCCAGTTTATCGCGATAATGCGGCTCTGAATCATATTTCAAATGAATTTTATTCTAGGTTTGGTAGTTTGCAACTCGATTATATTGGTGGAATTGAATCAAGAGGCTTTGTAATAGCTACTGCATTAGCGCTGAAATTCGGAAAGGGCATGGTTATGATACGTAAGATAGGGAAGCTCCCAGGACAGACTATCAAGAAATCATATGATATCGAGTATGGTAAATCAGTAATGGAGCTTCAAGATAATGCGATAAAACCTGAACAGAGTATTTTGATCGCAGATGATCTAGTGGCAACAGGAGGTAGTGCCATTGCTGCCGCCAGCTTAGTGGAGGAATTGGGTGGCAGAGTTGCAGGTTTTGCATTTGTGATAGAATTGGCATCGATGGATGGAGCAGATAAGCTAAGGAAAATGGGATATCATGTCCATTCGCTGGTGGTGTATAATTAAATTGGAAATTATGCCAAAAGTATATGCCATTGGATATCGTTTGAAAACGTTTCTCTCCTCCTATTTGGCTCTACCGCACTCTATACCTAATGACTCGGAGCGTCGTTAAATAATGCCTACTAAGCATTTTGCAGAGATCGGAATTATCGGAGGTACAGGGGTTTACGATCCTGGACTTTTTAGCGACAAGCAAGAGATTAAAGTATATACTCCATTCGGAGATCCATCCGACATTATCTCAGTTGGAGAATATGCTGGTAAAAAAGTAGCTTTCATTCCAAGACACGGAAAAGGCCACCGAATACCTCCCCATAGAATCAATAATCGTGCAAATATGTGGGCATTAAAAGAGTTGGGAGTAAAGAGAATAATTGCTCCAACTGCAGTTGGAAGCATGAGATATGAATACCGGCCTGGCGATATTGCTATTCTAGATCAGTTTGTTGACTTTACTAAAGGACGAGAATATACATTCTATGATGGTGGCAAGGTTTGTCATATATCTGTCGCAGACCCCTTCTGTCCTGAACTTCGTGATATTGTGTTACATCATGGGAATATGCTAAAGTATGCTATACATGATAAAGCAACATACGTATGTGTGCAAGGACCGCGATTTTCAACGAGGGCCGAGTCTCAATTTTTTAGAGATGTGCTAAAGGCGGATATTATCGGTATGACTCTTGTCCCTGAATGTCCACTTGCTAGGGAACTAGAAATTTGCTATGTATCAATTGGAACAGTCACAGATTATGATGTATGGGCCAATTCACCTGTAAGTTCTATGGAGGTTATAGAAGTGTTAAACAAAAATGTTGAGAAAACAAAAAAGCTCATCTCAGAATTAATACCTGTAATTTCTGTCGATAGGATCAAGTGCAATTGTGGAAACGCATTGGAAGGAGCAGTGCTGTAGGACGTTCTTTATCTACTTTGGTATTTTTAATCTCTCTGGGAGAATTATGTCTCCCTCTATCAATTTGCGTTGAATAGTCAGTTGCAAGACTTCTGTATCTACTCCCATTTTTTTAATTTTTTCTAATGTTTTTTTTGATATCTTGAGGCTTATGTTATGTCCTCCAATCCTCCCAAACGCAATTGCCGTAAAATTGAATTGTTGACCTTTAATAACAAAATAACCTGTTAGCTTGCTTGCTATCTCGCTTCCTCTAGCATTTGTCACAAAAACAATAACTTGGATATCGCTGTTGTTATTGTTGTTATTGTTGTTACTCTCATCAGTAGCATCTCTAATTTTCATTTTGCATTCCGCTCATTATTTATGTCTATGTTGCGATTTACGTTATTCTCGACTAGGAAACTCCACCATTCAGGATCAATGATTCGATGTTGCTTAACATCAACTTCTACAATACTTTCATCATCTGTATCAGTAAATTTGAATTTGCCTTCTTTGACTAATTTAATCAACTTCCATCTATCCTTGCCAGCTTTTGTTCTACTTATAGCAACTGCCCATTTTTTATCCATGTCAATTGTAGGCATCCCTATGTTTTCAGAGATTTCTAGAACTCCTAATCGTTTTTCTTCGCAAAACATTGTCTTGGTAATTATGCTACGCCAGATATCTACTGCTCCAATAGTTCTCGTATCTTCGTTAATATTAATTACACCAAAATATACAACCTTGTCATCCTTGACCTCCGAACCCTTAGCGGTAGTAGCCATTCACTCGGTTGTTGGAAACAAACGCCTTATTTAGTTCTTGCATCATTATAAGGGCCTTCCAATAAAATCCCAATATTGTCAACTTTTAGGTTTTTTTTAAAAACCATGTTATCTTCCACACATCGATTTCTATATCGGTTAGTGACGGCAAACCTGGGGTGGAGTGACTCGTATTCTGTTTTGGTAATATCAATGATCATTCCTTTATTAACTAGTGATTTTGCCACTCTATCAGTATTATCTACAGTCCAGTTTAGAAGCCTAGCAGCCTTTATGTTGTCTAGTTTACCATTAAATATGAGTAAAACAAATAATTCTGCTTCCTCTTTTGCTATCTTTAACTCTGATTCTAGAACTTGTTCAACGTTATCCATATTGACTGCCATTTGCCAATCTATACATGATGCACACCACTCTAGGCCTATTTACATTTTCTAAAGACTAGGGAAGGGAAGGGTTTTGCGACTCGCCTAATAATATTTCGTTCTGGATGGCTTTTGATAACAAAAAAGGGCCAATATGTCTAGCGCAATAGACGGGATATGAGGCATTACGATTGGATTTTTAAAGAACGTAGCTGTCAAATTGAAAGGCCTACGGATATGGAGTGCCTGCCTGTATTACAAGTGGAGTTGCAATTGTAGCAGCTAGCTGTGTTGTTGTTGTTGTTGTTAGTGTTGGCTATTTGCGCTCTGATTGTAGTACTCATTGTTATAATTATTATTCTTGTCATAAAGTTAGGTAATACCTAAGAATTTGGAACAGAAAATAAGAATTAGCTTCAATAGGCCCATGCGTAATTCATGCGTGGAATTCATCCAATAAAACTAGCTGGAAGTGTGACAAAAAGTTGGACATATTTTCGTCATGCCAGATGGAAGGGAAGGAGACAATGTCCTAGATGTGGATACCGTTTGTTATACTATCTTAGAGATGAAAGATTTGGATGCAAACGTTGCAGGTACAAATTTGGAGAGTTCACAAGAACTTATCTTGGAGAGTTTTACTTCTCCCTTGATACACTAACACATCTTCTTTACCTCTATGCTCTTGG
>JAFAQB010000265.1 GCA_019246625.1 Nitrososphaeraceae archaeon | reverse complement strand
TGCAGGAAGTGTTTTTCCTTCAAGCAAAATTGTTTGTGAATCTCTTACTACTGTAGTTTTATTTGTCCCGCTAGAAGCAGAAGACATATTCATATTTGACATCGTCCCTGAAGTTGCATTTTTGTTGCTAGCAGCTTGATCTGTTGATGATGATGATGGTGGTGGTGTTACGCCAGTTATTTGAGCAAATGTCGGTTTGATTCCTCCGTTTGCCGCAAACGTCATTGAGGCTATAACTGCAGCTAAAACTGCGAAAGTTAGTCTGTTTTTATCGATTTCCATTAGTTGAAAGGTATTATTCTTATTATTATTATTTTCTAGTACATTCGTCGAATGTACTATAATGCGGGTATGCGTATTGCCAAGGGTCGTATTCTGAACGGCTTTTTACAGGATTATATATTCGATAATGATAATACTTTCCCTCCGCCAAGTAAACCCTGTTCGAAGGTTGTACCAATCTACTTAAATTACACATTGAGTCCTTGATATTTAAGACATGCAGGCAGGAGGCACTTCTATACTCCATCGTATATCTACAAGCAAGCCTAAACTGTTAAGCATTATAGCCGTGTTGGTAATAGCTACTTTAGCCCTACCAGTGATACTCCCCCACATAACACATCAGTATATGATTTATCATATTATTCTTCATGTAGTAAGTGTTATCCTCGCCATTTTCTTGACTGTAGTGTCATTTCTTGCCTACAAAAGGAACAATAGTAAAAGAATATTGTTTATGACATTTGGCTTTATTTCACTAACAGCTATTGAGTTTTTGTATCTTTTCCATGCTACAGCAAATATTGAGGATCTAATAGTGCCTATAGTAGACGCAGAGCTATCACACGTTATCCTTTTTGTAATGCTGACTTTGTTTGGCATAGGGGTATTGAAGGTGACTAAGTAGATATATGAAAATGATGAAGACAGAAAGCACTACTACCACTACTGCATTAAATTACGGGGATTTAAATGACACTCAAAGAGACAAACTTTTACGATACATCAATGGAAATCCTGGGATACGCTACAGAGAGCTATTGCGGTTAAGTAATCTTACTAACGGAGTTTTAACATATCATTTGGCATTACTTGAAAAATCAGATCGGATACAAGTTGACAGAAACGAAAACAAAAAGATGACTCGATACTATCCTAACAATATTCCAATACAAGAAACAAATATCATAGGTTATATAAGACAGGATGCCACAAGACAGATAGTATTATTCATACTACAAAATGATCTATGTACTTTTGATAAAATAGTAGAGCATACAAAGAAAGCACCATCTACTATATCCTGGCATCTCAAAAGACTAAAAGAAGCAGGAATAATATCAGTTCAACATGGACGCTACCTTCTCTACCATGTCACGGATAGAGAAATGGTCGCTGAAGTATTACGCAAATACAAACAGAGATTTATAGACAAAGTAGTAGATAGGTACACAGAGGCTATAGAAGAACTTTAGCGACTGAATCTTCAATCAAAGAGTGTGCATAATAATTGCATTTGAAATTGTTTTATAAAATTAGGAGTATCATGTCTTCTTATCTCTATACCTCTTACGACTAACTCGTCTTTGTAGTAATTCCAAAGTAATGCTTGAGTACTTTTATCTTTTCATCGGCTTCCAAAGGCAATAGAACTAAGAACTTGTAATGGTAATCAATTGAGATTGGAAGACCAGTTTCCCTGGCCACTGATGGAAGGAAAATTAGAATAAGGATATGCTACATGATTACCTAAGAGATACGCTGGTATTAAGATATAATGAATGTAAATCCTGTGGAAACAGAACGCAATTTGCAGCTACCACAATGCCGTCACAAGTTTTCATTGCATGGCCTTGGTACTCGTATATGTAAGTGCAACCATCTAAAATGCGGTTATACATTACTTTTCGGTATTATTAAGTGTAGTACTTACAGAGATGGGTAACAGTTTTAGATACTGACATAGGTTACAGTTTTCTGCTTGGCTTTATTTTCGTTATTGTATCTATTGAATGTTTGTAGGAACATCTCAGATGGTGTTAATCCATTTATACCCCCATGTTCTCTTTTGTCGTTGTATGCTTTGACAAACATATTATACTTCATCTTTCCATCATCTACGCTTGAAATGTTCTCTACTGAAATGAACTCACTTTTGACTATCTTGTTATATGCCTCTATCTTTCCTTGTAGCTTTGGATAAGATTTTGGAATCGGCTTATCTTTTATCCTGTTATGCTCAAGAAAGCGTTTAAAGATTGAGGATGTAAACTGTTTACCATTATCATGCATTATTTTCTCGGGCTTGCCGTTCACCATAATCCACTCTTCAAGTATATCTAATACATCAATACTTCTCTTTCTTTCAGACCATATGCTAGCTATTTTTCTTGAGCAATCATCTATACAGCTTATAATATAATTTCTTGTGCTGGATTGACGTGTATAAAATGGTCCAAGGATATCCATTTGTACCATATCATTTGGATGCTTCATCGCAAATCGC
>JAFAQB010000173.1 GCA_019246625.1 Nitrososphaeraceae archaeon | reverse complement strand
TGCTGTGGCCATTTTTTCGTACTGTCTTTTAGCTGAAATACCTGCTACAGCAGCACCAGTAACTCCCCCTACCACTAATCCACCTGCTATCCCGCGACGTCTTGCTACTCTCCAAGCCATGATGCAAATTTATCCAAATATACTATTTAACTTTATCTACTATTGTGATCGTATTATATTGCATTGGTTGTAACTATAGACTAATGCTATCCTGCAGAATGGATTTTACATCTAAAAACATACAGCTTTATAGAGGTACAACCTATCTGGAAGGTTCAAGATTTAATGTTAAATGATTACATGCTAATCGATTTAACATATCATTCGGTCTCAGGAATTGTTGTTTTAACAGCTCCAAGTTGTATAGCTGCTGTAAGCGCATCGACAACTTGCCATGCTTCCTTTATCTTATTACCTTCAAAATGGAAGACACTGATTCCTACGGTTTCAAATTTCTTGTGAGTAGCTGGAAGGCCACGAAATTCTTTTTCATGAGTACCTTCTACGATCCATACTACAGCAACTTTGCCACCTTCTACTATGCTATCTATAAATGTGAATTGGAGATCAGGAAATACGCCCCGGTCTGAGGAAATCCACTCCTTAAATTCTTCTATTCCTTCAATATCTTCCCCACGAGCATGGTATATCAATTCAGGGGTTACGAACTTATTTGCCGCTTCTATATTTCCTTTTTGAAATACTTCATCAATAAATTCCCGGGCAATTTGCTTGTTTTCTACAAAAGACACGTTACTATGACTATGAATTATTTGATTTAACTGTTTTCATAAAGTCTTGATTGATGGAAAAAGGTAGCGTTTAGAATACATAGAGATGGTTAGATTAGCGCCTTATCAATTTATATATATCGTGGATTCGTACTCCTATTTCTGATTAGATTTTTTTGTGAAGCAAATCAACCACTATATTATTCCATATACAGTATCTAATAGAGGCTACCAAGAACACATTTTGGTTAAGCTGCGATAGCAGCAAATACGAGAGCCAACAATCCTCATAAAATTTATTTTGCTCTTTCCAGATTGTTCAGCAACTATTGTTAGATTGAACTATGTGTTACCGATTACCAATAAAGGAAATGGGTTGAAACGCAATAATAATTATTGCAACATTCAACTTACATTGGGAGTTACTTTTCCTCCAATCTCACCTAGTGGGTGGGAGATTGTACGTACTCTAATAGATATATTACCATGTGGCTGTATTTTTTTAAGGTCTCGAAGCCTCATTAATTGATTTTAGATTCTCAATTTCTGCTGCTCTATTGAATATGGAGCAATTCCAGGCGGGGGCATCCAATATTCTGATTTAACTTTGGTAATCCCGTAATATAGTTATAAATACATGTATGAAATTAACATGTAGGGAGTTAGTGTAAAAATTGTCTGCAATGGTGCCTCCAGAACAAATATCGTTTAATGCTTGGAAAACTATTCTAATATTATCCGGTACCATTGTCATATTTCTCTATCTTAATACTGCAATGTCACCGGCTCTTCCGAGTATAGCTCAACAGTTTCAAATTTCTCAATCTCTTTCGTCCTGGGTGATGACAGCATACATGGTTTGTGGAGCTGTCATGACTGTTATAATGGGAAGGTTATCAGATCTTGTTGGAGCCAAGAAAATGCTAATGATAATGATGGCGTGTTTTACGATAGGAACTATATTGGCACCCTTTGCTCCTAACATAGCAATTCTTCTTGCCCTTAGAGCACTTCAAGGAATAGCAGTGGCAAGTACCCCGATTTCAACTAAATTAATAAGAGATCAGGTCCCAAGAAGCAAATTCCCTATTGGCTTGAGTATATATCTCTCCGCCTATTCTGGCGGCATGGCACTAGGGGCCGTGCTAGGGCCTGTTGTAGCCGCAGGCCCAGGATGGCAGGGTAATTTCTATCTCTGTGCTCCTATTGCAGTAGTTTTGTCATTTGCATGCTGGAAGTTTATCCATGCAGATGAAAGTAAAAAGGTACATGAGCATGATCACGTTGACCAAGAGACTCCAAGCGATGTTCATACGCAGGCTATGAAGCAGCCTAAAAAGCAACGCATAGACATCATTGGTATTATAATGCTGACTGTGACACTCGTCAGTTTTCTTGTAGCAATAACGTTTAGTGGATCAATTGCCACCGATTTAGTACCATTTATAGTTCCTCTCGTCATTGGAGTTATTTTTCTTGTACTTTTCATATTTGTGGAAAAGCGAATAAAGTCTCCATTAGTTAACTTGAAGCTAGTGTTCCATCCAGTTATTTTTACTGGAAACATCATGATGTTGATGTTCGGCATTTTACAGTATTTTGTTATCACAGGCATCCCACGGTTAGGGTCTGCTCCTTCTCCATCTGGGTTAGGACTAGATCCAATTCACACGGGACTTTTGCAGCTGGCCTTTGGTCTATCCATGCTGATCTTTGGGCCAGTTTTCGGATTGCTGATAGCAAAAAGAAAGGGACTTAATATAAAGTTGTTAGTACCTGGTATAGGAATTACTGCTATTTCATTTGTGCTACTTTTGTTATTCCACTCCACATCACAGGGCGTTAATGGCAGCCTCTTTATTTTTGGTATGGCTGGAGCGCTTTTACCAAATACATTGAATAACACGACCATTGGGTTTACACCTAAAGAATATACTGGAATTGGCTCAGCTATTACAAATATGATGAGAATTGTAGGAGGCGCAATAGGTCCAGTCATAACAACTGTAATTCTAGCATCTGCTACGATCCCTATTACTGTTGATAATGTTGAAAATAGCTACCCAAGTCCGGTTACATTTAACATTCTTTTTGGACTTGGGATTGCAATGGCAATTGCATGTGTAGTTCTAGCTATGAAAATGAAACGCCTTGCTACCAGGATGAAGCCTTTAACAGCCGAGAGTATAATGTGAGAGAATAACAATTTTCTTTCGCTTAACACAATATGGGCATCAGAGGTTTTCATACCGGCTATAACGTACGAGCATATAATATGAGTGAACATTACTATTGAAGTCCCTCTAAGATCCATATCAATGGGAGTGGGAAGCAGCAAAGATGCTCTGTACTTTGTTAAAGCACATTTAGTTTCGACGCTTCGCATATACTAGTTGAGGTTCAAATTATACTTGTAGCATCTGATGATTACATGAGAAATTTTCTAGAGCTTAACTAGTTCTACACATAATGGCAATAAGATATTTAAACTTATTAAGCTGGCCTAGAAGATAAAAGGATGTAATATAAATTGCAAACATTAGAATCTCCTCCTTGGCTTAGAATGCTTCAAATAGTTTTGGGAGGACTATGCATAACATTAACTCTGTTTATTTTAGCGTACATCGGTCCTGCAATATTGACAATCATTTTGATTCTTTCGGTGATTTTGCTAGCCGTTGGAATCGAGAGAGTTTCTATTGGGATAGCAATGCGCCGCTCTTCTAGAGGACCTAGTTTAACTAACATTGTACTTGGTCTGGCAGTAATAGCTTTTTCTATCGTACTTATGCAATTTCCGATATTTACATCAGCAGTTCTCGTTATTCTGGCTGCAGTGGCCCTGCTTTTGAATGGTATAGCAAGAATAATACACGGTATCTCAAACAAAACATCACGTTCGTATAGAGCATTCCTCATAGGTGTGGGAGTTATAAGTATTGCTGTATCTATTCTAGTAATAGCACACCCAATCTCCTTTGGATTGGTTCTATTTGGTATTTTTATTTCGATTGCATTTCTAATAGCTGGAATCGAGATGATGGCTATAGGAATATCTGGTCGACAACGATACTTAGCACAAAGTACTGCTGCCAGGTAGTAGCAAGTATATGCCGAATCTAACCAAAATGTGTGCTGAAGATAACGCATAGATCATCCTGTAAAATTACATTATTTGCAACATGCCATGCTGGACCGTCCATAGTCACTGCAAATATTAGTCTACTATCAATAGGAGCACCGGCTGATGGTTCCGGTAGATCTTTCACAGCAACTTACCTCAATAGATTGAAGGCAGGATCATGCCTTATCTGATTACTGCTAATGTCAGTCAGTTACAATAACTTCTGTTTTTAGTTCAATTTTGTTTTTTTTATCGTAATCAATTCTTTGTTTAATTTTATTGAACTACTGTTCAGCTTATCCTGGCAGCTCCAAAAATTTGCTTTATTGAACGTGGTAGGTTCATCACCGAAGTTCCTGATGAATACTGATATCCTTATGGTGAAAATAATACATGTAAAACAATCAGATGAGCATTATAAATAGATAAGTTTCAAATCCTGTAATCCACTTGAGCTGCCTGTTACAACTGCAATTTTTTAATTGAAACATTAGTTTCAGTTGTAAAACGACTATTCGGAGAATATATGTTACATCACTATAATTACAATGTTTGTTATTATGGTGATGGTTTGTACATAGCCCTAAAAATCACTAAATGTTAGGATCGTTTTGGTCCTAAAATCTAGTTAAATCAAGCATCAATATATTTATACAACTGCTCTCAATATTCGAAAGGTAATTCAAGAGGTGTCTCTATCTACGCAGAAGCAGAGGTTGCGTATTAGGATATATGGTTTGACGACAACGCTATTTTTTTCTGCCTCTTTTTTTATAGTTCTATCCTACTTCATTGCATTGGCAGAAAATAGCTTCGGCGAGAACACTCCTCCTAGCTCAAACTTATTACCTTCATTACCTAAACAGGGCCCGATAAATAAACTTACATCCGCAATTAATATTGCAAGACCAACTACTAATTCTCCGTCATTGCAGCAAATACCCAACAACATATCAGCTAATATGAAAAGAATTAGGGATATAGTCAATGCAACAGCTAGTGATTTTCGTAATGAAATTAGGACGATTGTAAATGACACGCGTAACGCATTGTTACAAATTGGAATTACCTTCGGAGAGGTAGGATCTATTGCTGTAGCCCTGGTCGCTGCAAGTGCTTTGATTAGACGCCCTTGGCTACGTCTGGATAAGGTATATTCACCGCTGATTAGGAGAATTGAATTGGGAGCATATGATATTGATGACTCCCGCATTCCCTTCAGCCTCCGCACATTTAAAATAAGTTATAAAATCAATACTGTGCTTGTTAAAAATAAAGGATGGAAGGCTGCGAAAAATTGCAAAGGTATACTAAGAATTGGTAATGATCAAGTAAAAGTGTACTGGTATGCATCCCTACCATATGAGATAGAGGGAATGACAATTAACTCCCGTTCTGTAGAATATCTGGATTTGTTTGCAATATTTGATGGTGAAGTTTCAGAAGTTTTTAATAGTTTGTCTGAAAATATTTCGAAATTAAAAAGTTATGTAAATAATGACCCATCTCTTCGTCAAGCCCTCAGCGCGAGAGTAGATGTTATCTCTAACAAATACAAATCTCCAGAAGACATACCTCAAATAATTACACAATATGCAAAGGATGGCTGGAGGATTCCTGTAGCAGAACAGTATCTCCAGACTACAAGGGAAGCTGAGGCCTCGACATCTATAATGGTGAAGGGTAACATTCCTATAGAAAGAATAAAAGAGATGACTAAGGTGATAGTAACTTCAGAAAATACAAGATTACAAAAACGTATAACTATTCTTGACAGACCTTCTGATACTAGAGGAGCCGCGATAAAATTCTAATTTTTATTCTCTGCATCTACTACTACCACCACCACAACTACTACTACTACTACTACTACTACTACTAACCTAGGTTCAAAATTTCAAGAATAAAATTTAACTACGAAATTTTATTTTCTACTACTAATCTGTCAACCTTGAAATCTAGTATTTTCGGCCTAAAAGTTGGTTTGACGACGTTAAAGTTATGGTGCCATAACTTTAAAATAAACCGCTTTTCATGGGCCGCAGGTAGCAAAAAAACAGACTACTATATTTCACAAACTTCTACTAATATTAAAAAGATGTATACCTTCAAGTCTACTAATTGATAGACTAATTTAATGATAATGAAGGATAATGAAGCTAGAATAACCTAGCTTGGTTATTTTGACTCTGACACCTTCTATCTACTGTCCAGAACTATCATTAAAAGTGTAGTAGATATCGTAAAGCCACGCTACTTGGAATATGCATTGTCATCTTATCAGTACTTTTATTGTAAATACCATATATTGAACCCAGGTTAACCTCCCCATATTTGGAGTTAATCGATCCATTGCTAACAGTAACATTCCTTGCAGTCATAACTGGAAAATCCACTCTAGTCGTTGTTTGGTCAATCCTTGATGGGTTAACATGTATTTTGATATTTGACGCGGTAATATTAAAACCGAGGAGCTTGTAATTTAAATTGTCAATATTATAATCTGCAGATTTGTATTTACTAACAATATCTTGCTTTATTGTATCATTTGGAAAGATTTGCTTTCCATCTAAATCAAGAGTATACTCAAATTGTTTTGCAAGATTGCTGAAGATATTGTTGTTGTTGTCTGCTATAGGAACTATATTGTCATGATTGCTAACGCTCTTATCCATATCTTTTGTTTCTCTATATGCTACTACTAATGATGGATGAAAAACATAGATTGAAAGTATAATAATAATAGTAATTGGTAGCAGTGAAGTCAACATCTTTAAAATAATGTTCTTTTCTCTTTACTTATAGTTTACCATTATTATAAGTGAAGCTCTGGAATAGGAAACAGTTGTCATTGAAAATATTCAACTGCAGTTCTTTTGCTACTGGAATGAAACAAATCTATTATAACTTTGTAATAATATCTTAAAGTAATACATGTATCACTTTTATAAGTTTAGAGATCTGTTACTCCTAGAATTAAGAATATACGATATATAATAGATTATTGCAGTATTTTATAATTGAATATCACTCAAAAAAGTTCCCCTTCGTATTCCAGATCACTAAGATTTAGAGCGTTGTTATACCCGCTTTCTCTCAGTTGATTAATTGTCTTGGAAGAAAAGTCAAATATTTTATTTGATATAGTGTATTCGTCATTTTTGCGGTTTGCCCGTACTACTTTACCTATCTCATATTGTCCTACCAATATATCTGAATATTTTCTAGGTTTGAGTGCCAGACCATGATTCATAGTCTTTCTGTCCAATACCATATTTATGACGTCATCTTTTATACCATGATCTTTTGCAATCTTGATTAACTCTCTGGCTAGATCTACAAAGTCCGATACTAGTAATAGAGCCTGCTGCTCTCGTTCTGTTCTGTCAGAAAAGGTAATGTCATTGTTTCTATTTACAACACCATCATGGTCCCATGGAATTGTATCTTGCTTACGTGGATGAACATTGACTATGCCGATATTCAACCTTGGAACAGTGTGTTTGATACCCTTTCGCTTGAGCCAATATTCCCTGTGTAGTCGTACGACTTGTGTTAGTGGAGTATTGCTCATTATTCCACCATCCCAAAAATACCGGATATTTTTCTCATAGTTAGATGTAGCCTTATTATAGCTTTCAACTTCTAAAATAGTATAGCCAAAATTAATTGGTACTGATGCACTTGCAATAACTTGATCAGATGTAATCCCGCCGTCGTACCTTATAATATGTGTGAATCCTACGTCCTTCCCATCGTGGACAATATATTTTCCATACTCTGATTTTCTGGAACCATCTTCCTTTTCGTAACTATCGAATATGACAGGCTCTCCTTCTGCTACATCAACACTAACGAGGATGAGTCTTGGTTGGGTCAATGATGCTTTTTCGTCGAAAGTTGTAGCTATTGGAAATTTTGCGAATCTTTCTAAACTTCTCTTTAAAGGACCGCAGTCAAAGCGATACCATATATTTTGAGGATCAAAAAATTTAGTATCCAGTTGCGGCGTTAAAGGAGAGAAAACCGTAGGCACTCCTATAATCGAAAACTCCTTTGCTGTATAATATCGTCTTGCAGCCTCTCCTAAGGCGATATTGCGGTTAACATTGTTATGTAAGAAATCCCACCAATGTGTAAAACCGGGAATATGATCCATTGATGATTCCTTTGATAAATATTCCCAGAATTCTGTTAGTCTTTCAGCAGAGCCTTCCCATGTATTATTTTCTATCACATAGCTTACAAGTACTGCAGAATTTATTGCACCTATAGAAGTTCCAGCGACAATATCTAAAAATGGTTTACCTTTAAATCCTCTTTCCTTATCCTGTTTGGTGACCATTTCATACATTGCCTGATATGCTCCTGCTTCATATGCTCCAAGTGAACCGCCACCTTGTAGGACTAACACTCTGTGGAAATTTGGTAAATGCTCCATGTACGATATAAAAGTCATAGAAGATCTTATTATGTTTGACTACTCGATATGTCGTTGACTACATCTACCCTTCAGCTAAATACAAAAGTCTCAGGTCAGGCTAGAGCCTTGATGCAGGAATTATTATCAACAAACAACTCAAGAGCTTTTCTGCAAAGTTTCTGTTGAACTCGTTGAACCACGAGATGGACTCATTTAAGAGACTCTCAAGTCGACTGAATTATTCACAATTGCGCAAGAATATGATGATCCAATGGTAATGAGACGGAAACATGTGGTAACAAGAGCTCTTTCCTTCTGTTTCAAACTGGAAATATATATCATCGTCCTTCTCATTCTTCGCGTGTTTACTTTTCTTTAACATTGGTCAAAATGAACGGTTTTCATTATCGTAATCTGTATTTTACAATCTGGGAGTCCCTACCTTATCAATAGTCAACAGACAGCCATTTCAACAAGTATTACCATTTGGATTCATCATCATAAAGTTAAGATGTAGCTGTCAGGATGTAAGATGATCCTGTCTGCAGACAAGGATTATTGATGACTGGTAATAACCCTTTTCGTCAGCAGACAAATTGTGCAACATATCATTTACCATCTAACGGCTAATGTCTCCTTTTGGTATCATTCTAATTCTTGATCCTTTTACTCCAACTGCAATAATCTCTATTCCTAGTATCAATAGTGCAACTCCTATTATGACAGATAGAAATACTGCACCTAAGATGGGAGAGGACATTACAAAGAAGGATAATACAATAGCTAAAGCACCTACGCCGACTTTAGCTCCTTTTACCCAGCCAGGACTCTGTTTTTCCCCTATGCCAGATATAACATGCGAGATACCTGCGAACAGTAATCCAACTCCTGCCAAGATTATTGCAAATATAGCCGTACTCACAGGAAATGCCATAAGTATGATACCAAAGATAAGCGCTAGTACTCCAAGCCCTACAGTACCCCAACGTAACCTGCCACCTTCAAATATTCCACTTATGATTTTCTCAAGTCCAACAATAATCAAGATTATTCCTAGAATGTAAACGATTGTCACTATTGTCATTCCTGGATGCACAAAGACTAAAATAGACAATATGATGGCTATGATACCTAGCCCAACTTCTACTCCGCGTCCCCAACCAACCTGTTTTGTTTCGCTCAACTAGTGTAATGTATAGTCACTCGTATATAATAAAACGATCATTAATCTCTCTAATATCTTTCTATCAGATTCATATGATAAACCCAGCATACCATTATTCCTACATAGGAAGAGTAATCATATATTCACAGTATGGCAGACAATATGAAAACAAAAGTTATCACATGTTTGTAGAATGGTTAGTTGATGGAAGCTTATTATCTCCGAATGTTTCTCAAGCGGCCCCCCCCGTATAATACACTATACTATTCTTCAAAAATTTGCTACTAGGATAAGTGGTACTTTATACTAGCTAAGATAATTTCCTCATTTGTATTGTTGCAATTGAACTATGTCAACAGGTTATTCATTGGTATAGATATATAGATCGGAATTGTTAGAAAGTAGTAGATACATTACACCATAAAATACTTCTATTGACAAACACGATTAGTTGATAACATGAGACTTTTTGCAATATTCAGGCAGTCGTTATCGAATATTTGCGAATTCAAAGTAATCTCTTGTATGTCACTATTAGTTCATTGCATAACCTAAATTTCGAAATAAATATATCTTGATATATGGCATAATTTCATTCTGTGAATATCCTACTGAACTTAAACTTACAATTGACCAAAAAAACAGTTTGAAGTTATTTATGAAAAAGACAAATGAAAAGGAGTATTGCCGGGCATTTAATGAGGCTATTGTATTATGTTGAATCTGAGCTACAGACTAATTGCAGACATAAAATTGATAAACCAAGTATAATAGATAGCGAACACATGAATAATCTATTGGTGGTCTTAAAATGAGTATTGATATAACTGGTAGTGGCACATGTCCACGATGTAAGTCTATTCATATAGGAAAATCCACATCGCCAGATGTCCATTATTTCAGATGTATAGAATGTGGTCACGAGTGGATGGAAGAATGACAAGAAAAACAGAGACAGACAGCTGTACAGGATAACAAGTTGCTGCCCGCCTTACTTGTATTGGTGTGGGGAGATATGCGATGACAAGCCTCGGCTTCTAGTACTAGTGACTTGTTTCAATGGAGTACCTAAAAACATGTCATTCGAGACCCCCGCTATCCTGAAATAGAACGCAACATTCCAAGCCTTTTTGAAGAAAAGAGGATTGAATCCTGATAGTGTGGAATGGTTTGTAGACTATAGAAACTGGTGCTGCTAAGATTCCAAAGTTCAAATACAGTATGCTTCCAGTATTTGTAACTAACAAAAACTGATATAATAATGAAGAAAACTCCTTTATGGAGAGGGCAACACAGAATACAAATTATTATTATTATTATGAAGTTCTTCCTGACTATTGTCGCAAAGCAAAAGCAAACTTTTGATTCTCATTCTCATGATATGCTACAATAATATATCTACTAAAAGCACACACAGAATTGCTTTGAAGCTTATTTGCCATGTACATCACATTATGTAATTTACACGTATTATGGCTACTACTGTTCTATTGAGTCCAGGTAATATGAGGTCGAGAAAGCTCTATTAATAAGAAAAACATACTGACAATAATTGATTATATCTAAGCAAATTGCGATTTGTAGAAGCAATCTAATTTCATACGGTCTAATACTAATAACAATAACAATTGTTTCACATTCTTTGATACAACAACAACAAGGAGCATTTGCAAAAAATCAAGTAGCGACAACAACAACTGCTAATGTGTCTCAAGTTGCATCAACAGCTACTAAAACTAGTGCCATTTGCAATAATATAAGTGGCTGTGTAAATGATATGGGTTTGTCTGGAACGGTATATGATCCCCGTACTGGAACCACTATGCCTATTGCTGGGATTATCACCACTGGTGGAGGTGCTAATGGAAGCACCTCTCTTGCAGGGACGAATAAATGATCTATGAAAAATTAGAGAATAAATGCAAGGTGGTAGTGAGTTACAACAGCGTCATCGACTCGTTATAGAAGTAAATAATGCATATCTGATCGAGGGTCACAACTTCAACGGTTTGGTTCAGGCAGGGATACATCGTATCATGTTACACCGGCCTAACGAACGCTTCCATCCATTTATTTTGAGTAAGTTAATCTATAAAGAGCTTATATTAAATTTAGTTGCTTTTGAAGCGTTAGTTATCGTCGTATATATTTGAGGCTGGGGAATGTTAAATGCAACGGAGTACCTATTGCTGTTGATGTGCGTTCAGCAAGTCAGCAATTAGACTAGCTGGGTATCTATCAACGTAAATAACAATCAAACATATCAGCAGCCGATGGTATGATCTAATATCTCTAATGCAATGATATTAGATGTTCGGGCCTTAATATCGTATACATAATAAAGTATACAACAATTCGAGGAAATACAGTTGAGACAATAACTGACAAGACTAAAGACATTTTCTTTAGCAATTATGCAATATATCTACTATATGCAATCTGTAATGGTACCTTGGAATTCAATGCCAATCCAAAACCCAAATACAACATAGCATTGTCATTAAGCTACCAACAGTCATTCTGCTGCCAACAGAATTACATTGTCAAGAAAGTAGAGTGGAGAAGAAAAGTGAATTTACAGATGATATATAAGATGTTGACTTGATAATCTTAAATCTCGTCCTTCATGTAAATTAGGATGCTAGAATCACAAGAGCCCTAAGCTTTAACAGTGACTCGATTGCATCAATTCCGAATAACCCTATTACTGTCTCTCTTAGATCCATATTATGTATTCTTTCTAGGACACCGGCCAAAGAGGCGTACTTTGTCCTCAGCTCATTAATCTTTTCTTCAACCACCTGATCAAGAGCCTTATCTTCTCCTATAACACTCAATCTCATAGCACGAGTTTTTAATACCGACCTTACTGGGTCAACAAGCAACAGGACGCTAACGACTTCTTTTAAATCCATGACAGGAATCCTTTCCACAACAGCCGTAAATAAGGGGTACTTTGTCCTCAGCTCATTAGTCTTTTCCTTAACCTTCTGGTCACTAGCATCTTCCTCTGAAAAACTCATCACTTAAAGACTCTCATCACAGTATTTAACGTTTTGGGAAAATCGGATAAGCCTTTCCTTTCCTTTGTAACCTGCTCATCATTAGTATTACTATATGTTAGAAGAGTATGAATCTATCAGCCTGATGTAGAATTAATAGATATGGTCAGTTAACGAACTATACTGGCTAACATAAGTTCGTCAACTCTATTAGGTTGTTTAACCTCTTGCTAAAGCTCATCGAAATCATACGAAATTATGTTAGTCGGTATATATTACTTCTTACTATTGTAATGGTATCTACAAACAACTTACCAAATATAATCCTATTTTGATAGAAAATGATATTTATCAACTTGCATTGACTTTTAGCTCCATTCACTCACGGAGTATCAAGTCCTATACCTGCATCAAAAAAACGAATGAGCCAGTACCGAAGCAACCATAATATAATATGTAGAAAGATCGAAGTTATTATCAAACGCTTATAACAATACAGTGGATATTGAGGTAGTTCGTTAGTTTTGATGATCGACATATAACGTTTGACAAAGCTGCGAATGGGGAAAGAAAGAAAATACCCGTATCTCAAATCACTTTAACCAATACCTGAATCCTTTTGTATATCCATAGTCACAGGAAAGCTCTTAGTTAAGTTTACCAAGGTCTGGAGATCTGTAAAGAGTCGAATCATATCTGTATCTTCACTTTTCAGGTTAACTTTTACAGGAATTTGATTTCCCTTTTCAGTATCGAAAGTAATCAACGCTCGACCCGCATTCAGCTTCAAATCAGTGGGCACAATTATCACGGTATCAGGCCATCCTTGCTGAATATTAATTTTAAAAGACGTATTATCATTAGCAGCATCGCCGTCCATATAGCCGTTTCCGATGTTTAAATTCAATTTGAGCTTCATATGTATAAGTACTACCGGGTAGTATATATCATTGTTCCAACACATATCAGATGCTGCCAATTTTATAGCTATATTTTGTATCATGAATAGAACTGGGCTCAATAAAAATCATTTAACAGTGATAAGTTCAATTCATAACAGAATGCACTAGTCTATAAATATAATATAGATTTAAAACGCATCAGGATATTTAGTATATCTAGGTTAGGAGAATATAATATAGAATGCATATACAATTTCAAAGTAAAATATATCATGAAATAAGAAATCAAATTCTTGTGAAAACTAAAATGAAAAATAAATAAAGATACCGATATGATGACTTGACTCTACAGAGCCTGAAACCATGAGATACCTAACGAAGAGGCAGACTTAAATTACGAAATAGTATTTTTTATATTATCATCTTTTTCTCTATTATTATTATTCTCCTGCAGTATCTGCTCCCCTATATACATTTAATTCTTTTAGGATACTTATCACCAAAGGGATTTCTAAGTCGAGCTGCATTGCAATGAATTCTTCACCAATACCTGACACATAGAGATTCATCACGACTTCCTTCTTTTCTTGAGAAACTCGAGAAACGTCTTGCATATAATAATACAATCAGATTTTCGTAATTTAACGATTTGTCTTATGATGCCTCATGCTTTTTGTTTTTCTTCAAGCGTTATGGACGGCTTTTTACTGGCCTTAATACCATTATCTTTCCAGATGAGGTTTGAATAGAGCATCTTTGGCACAATTTTTTTGAATTCTATCCCCTCTCCAGCATACCATTTTGGAAACCACTCATAGAGGTGCAACCTAATAGTCTGAATATATACTATCAAGCCTTCAATTAGCATGATTCCTATATTACCTCCTATGAGGACTGCATAGCCTCCACCATGTGCAAAAGACATGTTTACGGTTACCAGCAGTGCAGCGTGCACCAGCAGCATAATACCAATTCGGGTATAGCTGATAATGTTGGAAAGTACCTCTACAATCCTTACAAGGATAACTTCTATGACGATTCCCATAAAACCTCCGCCTTCATCGTGTCCGTGTTTTTGTGCCAATTTTTGCTCCCTCCATCCTCCGTATATCATTATCCCTACGGTGGCAAAAATTATCGGCACTGCTGCCTTTGCTACCAAATCAACTGTAGCCCAATGGCCAAGCACAAAAGTGACCCACGGGACTGATTCGTTATGTATATGTCCTGTAACTCCAAACATTCCTATGATATCATAACCTGATCCTATAGCAGCAAGTATTAATGCAGTTATGGCGAGAAATTGTATAATAGTGGGAATATCATGTGTCCAGATAAAGAGTTTATTGCCATCTTGGATGTTCTTATGTAGTCTTAAGAAAAATGCCATCAACAGATGGACGATCCCTATTGCCACTGATACTTTGAGTATTTTTATTACCTGGATAAAAGTAAGCTCAGATACATTTAAGACCCCTATAAATGGCAAATGTCCAAATAAAGGACCGAGCACAGCTAGCTCTTTTATATGAAATCCAAAGAATTCTCCCGTTCCTAGTCCTGCAAGAGCAGCAGCTGCTCCACTCGTGGCAAGAAGTGTTCCCCAGGTTCTTACCGTGCCATTTCCCCTTTGTCTTATAAGCATACCAAGTCCAAATAGCAAGAGCCCATGGCCAAGGTCTGCAAACATTAAACCATAGAAAAGAGGCCATACAAATGCAATGATAGGGGTAGGATCAATTTCACCATATCTAGGTATTCCTTGGGTCTCGGTTATAACTTCAAACGTTCCCGTATAGGATCTGTTAGTAAGAAGAGTAGGTAGCACCTGACCATTTTCATCGTATTCGTTGACGTTTGCATCTTCCACAATGGAAACATAATCATCTGTGAGATCCTTGAATTTCTTCTCCATTTTCACAGGCAGGTAGCCCTGTATCACTGCAAAGTTTTTTGTGCCTCCAGGCTTTCGAGTAGTTTCCAGAAGATCTTTGGCAGTTTTAGAGGCTTCGTGTAGGGATAAAATTTTGGTCATCAATGATAATTTCATCTTTTCCATTTTTTTGATATTCTCTTTGGAAATAGATTCAAGTTCTTTAACTTTGGACTGAGACTGAGAGTAAGCTATACTTGGGTTCTGAGGCATGTCGGCTGGAATTTGAAGAGGATGGACGCCGAAACTTCTTAGCACCTTGATTATTCTTTCCGAATCCTCTATCGAGCTAAATATAACGATCGAAGACTTTTCTTCATTAAGTTTATTTATATACAAAGGAAGATCGCCAAGACTTTTCCGAATCTCCTCTTCGTCTTTTGAGTCAATAATAAAAATATCTGCAAAGAACCTTTTGAGCTGTCTAAGAGACGTGACATCCAAGTTGAGGTTTGCTGCCATCTTAAGAGCAGCTTCAATAGTGCTATACTCTTCGATCTGCTTTGAAACCTTGTTTTGTTCCATCAAAAGTTTTTTTGGCTCATACAACAATGACTTGCTCTTGTCTTCAAGATCCGCAACAAAGCCCTGGATGTCATCAATAACATAATCCGTCTTTCCTCGAGGGGCGCCTTTGAACATGGTCGCCATGATCCCTGTCTCCAGTGGAATCCCCAAAGCCCTGACAACCTCGTCGATATCTTGAAATAGTCTTTGAGTCTTTAGTAAAAGGTCGTCAAGATATGGATTAGTATGCTCAGAAGCAGTGCTCTGAAGAGGATGGAACCATTCCAATTCTGCTAGCTTGCTTACCGCCTTCTGTGTTTCCATTCTAGGCAAGATTATTGTAGCTTTCTTTAGTTTGGCCTGTCCCATGTTAGCGCATCATAAGAGTAAATTACAATCTCTTTAAAATCTTTCCATTTCATTTCACTTAACCGTTATTTACACAAGTCCGAGATCCTTAAAAAATTAAATACAAAATCAGTGAAGTGCAGTTATACCACTATAGAGTAAGAGTTTTAGGGACTTTTTTCGACACTCCTTTACTATTTCTGGCCCAAAATAATAAACATCATGACGATACCATAGATTGCAATTGACTCTACCATACCTACGAAGATAAATACTCTTGACTGCATCTTCGGATTGTCACTTATAGCAGCTAAACCCGCAGCTCCTACGAAACCAAGTCCTATACCCGCACCGGCGCCGGCTAAACCGAAGGCCAAACCCGCACCAATAAGTTTGGATGAGCCTGCATCTGAACTAGATGTTGAAGGGGCTTGGGCATACGCTGCTGTGTTCATAGAGAGAAAACCTGTAAAAGTAACGGTGATAAGAATAGTCAAAATTGAAATTGTAGTCCATTCTCTCGTTTCCATATTAAACTTTCGAATATAAATGCCCTATTTAATTATAACTATATAGACCAGATTGTTGTTAATAACAACAATTTCTAAAATCACTTCATGCAGGAGACATGGTTTGTAAGAAGAAGTTAGTTCCAATATCAATAATATCAGATAGTTGAAAACAATTGGAAAATTTATGCCTTGTTGCATAACTAAATAAATCGCAAAATATTGACTGTTTCAATACAGGTTATTGCTATCTACAGTTGATTTGCCACTATGAAGACATAACGTTTCCGATCCTATTGACGAATAACAGAGTTATGCAACAACGCAGCTCACGACTACTTAATTTCAGAATACAAAATGCATTAATAATATTAGTATAGATGATGCCTCTCAAACTGCCAACATCCGTGGTGCTGACAGGAG
>JAFAQB010000171.1 GCA_019246625.1 Nitrososphaeraceae archaeon | reverse complement strand
TAGCATGATCGATAGTACGGCTTCACATAAATATTTGATCTGTTACAACATTGTTATGAAATATAGAAGCAGAACTGACATAGTAGGGTTAATTCTAGAAGCCGCAAATGGTGGAGGAGCTACCAAGACGAAAATAATGTACAAAGCATTCCTGTCCTACGCACAATTAAAGGAATATCTGACAGTTCTATTAGAAAATGGTTTGCTAGAATATGAAGAAGGAGCACAATTCTTTAGAACAACGGAGAAAGGTATACGCGCTTTGCAGATGTATAACCAATTTGACGAAATGATGTCTATCGAAAGTGTAAGAAAGTAGTACTAACAAATAATTTTCTTCCTTTATTTCTTCAGTTATATATTTGTGGTGCGGCTATATGCATCATCCTGTGATTTGGATTTGACTGGTTACCTAAAAGTTATTTGTAAGAAAATGTCTGCGATGATAAATTTATAGTGCATGATCCATAACACACAATTCATGAATATCATAAAGCAGATAAACAGACAATTTAAAAAGAAATGGATTAAGGTCTATTAATTGATGTTAATGTTACTGCTTTGTTGCATAACTCTGTTATTCGTCAATAAGGTCGGAAATGTTATGTCTTCATAGTGGCAAATCAACTGTAGATAGCAATAACCTGCATTGAAATAGTATATATTTTGCGATTTATTTAGTTATGCAACAAGGCAAATGTTACTAAATGAAGGATCTCTATAACAGTATATGCAGTAATTTAAAAATCATTACATCTAAGAATGGAAAACAAATGCTGTTTTTGGACGAACATATAGCTGATACCATAAAAAATAAAGGATATAATATGTTTTCACCTTTAAAATTTATTCATAATGATTTGTTACAAAGTCTTGGAATCATGCTATAAAAGTCAAATACAACTAAAAGTAATATTTGAAGAGTAAGGATATAGTAAGAATATTATAGGTGGAAATTTACTTTTGATTTATGTCGATAGATCAAGACACGAATCAGTCATCAAATTTCAATAACGGTTCAGACAAATGCCAAATTTGCAATGGTACTAAAGTAACTTACCTTATGAAACCATGTTATTTTTGTAATGAGACAGGGATGCGCAATAATTTTACGAATTCATTTATAAAAAACCATATTTGTCTGTGTTCTACTACGGATAGAAAGACTTGTCCTATATGCAAAAGACATTGTCATCACGATACTACGTTAAATCCGAGGATATTATTTGTTCCCATGTAAAATTATAAATTTCTATGGTGATCAGATTATATGTAAAGTATTTGGAACATGATCCTTGGAAAGTTTGTGACTATCTACAATTTGTATCCCTTGAATACGAACTTTAGGTCCTTGCGACAGCGAGATATTTAGACATGTGAAAATTAGTCGGAACGCTCTCATTTATAAAATGAGATATTGAGTTTTATGAATGGTTTTCAGTAGCAGAAAATATTATTTGAAAAGCCCATCATACTTACCCGCCGATATGTCAGAGAAAACTTCCTTTGCTGGCTTATCTTCCACTTTTATCCCAGAGCTTACACAAGAACCTATTATCTCTTTTACCACGCCCTTTATATCCTTGGCATATGAGGTTTCATTTTTCATTTTCGCAATTTTGACGGCACTATCCATGGTTATATTTCCTACATAGGTTATTCCGGAATTGCCTGAACCTTTTGTTATATGTGCTTCTTTAGCAATTAAAGCTGTTGTAGGCGGAATTCCAACTTCAACCGTAAATTTCTTAGTCTCAGAATCAACTTCAACTTTAACAGGAACTTTCATTCCTGGAAAATCCTTAGTTTTCTCATTGATCATATTTACAACCTGCAATACATTTAGACCCATGGGACCTAATGCTGGTCCAAGTGGTGGACCCGCATTGGCTTCACCACCGCTAACAAGAGCTGAAATTGACTTTTTATCGCCCATATTTTAAAGTGGACGATCCGAAATATAAACTTCATTCAAAGTAGACTTTTCAATCGAATACAATAATCCTGCTTGTAAAATAGTGTATCTCCAAACTTGATGATTTTTAACAAGAATTCCAATTAGCGGTAATAGACAGTTTGTAATGTGTGATGTCTATGATATTAGATTAATTGCTCTGACTTGTTTTTATGAAGACAAGTGTCAATAGGATAATAGCCTGCGTACAGGAATAATTTTTAGTTAATATTGTTCGTAAATCTGAATTGGATAGAATTTCATCATATCCTGTACCTGTTCCAACAGGCATTGGACTAAAGCTTCTGCTAAAGCCAATACTTGCTTTATTAGTATGCATCATACGCTACTAAGTTATAAATTATACAAAAGGTATCGCTAGTAATGTATTACACGTTTATGAATTCGAAATTATTCAATATGATTCAACTTATCTTCTGAGTTATTTGATGGTGTTAGACTAAGAATATAGATATTCTAACTTTAATACGCATGGACGTTGAAAAGAAAACCAACTAAAGCGTGGTCAAACAAAAAATGAAGTTACTACATGTTATTAGGTGGTGCCTAGATCTGAACCTATGCTTGATTTAAAAGAACAAGATGAGAAATAGTATCTGTAGATAAATTATGCACATATCATCTTCAAATCTCTAAAATATTATGCAGCTTCAAAAAAGTGAGTAAGTTGTCATATACATGATCTATTAGATTAATCCATTTTTTGCTGCAGCAATGGAATGCAATAAGCGAATTGCATATTGTTGATCTTAATGCATTGCCTTTTTCAAATAGTTTGCATCCACTGTTACAGGAATTTGATAGGGTGAATCAAGTAATACTACTGTAGCTTCCTGTTTTTCATAATCAACTCTTGTAATTTTTGCTTTCATAGCCTTAAATGGACCAGCTATAACTTCTACTGTATCATCAACATTAAGATCTGATATAACTGGTTTTTTCACAAGGTATCCTTCAATATCTTTGAACGATAGTTCTCCGCGGATTTGTCCCCTGGCATGTCGAATACCAGCTAATGCTTCATAAGCTACATTTGCGTCGGGAGCTTCCACAATTATGTATCCTTTGAAGTTATCAAGTGCAAGGATTGAACGTATACCAATCTTTTTTGCGTTAATTTTATTTTGTAAAATGTTCGCAACTACATGTTCCTGTCCTCCTGTAGTTCTAATGGCAAAGAATTTTGAATCAGAAACAGCTTTTGTCTTTTGTTGACTGGTATCCTGTGGTGGTAGATTAGTTGTAGTAACCTGTGAGGAGGAGCCTACCGCGGTGGTATCATAATTACTATCCGCTTTAGATAAATCTTGATTATCAAAGTTATCATTAACTTCTATGTCCTCGTCATTTTCGTTAATGCTATCGCTCATTGTATTAAATTCAATAAACAATAGTTTAATGTATTTTATAAATTTACTTAATATTGCTTCATGCCAAGAAGATATCCAATAAAGAATACCATTTTTGATAGTTTATCTATTGTCTTTGAAGAAAATGTCTTATTTTCTAAAATACTAACAAAAAAGATGAAACTAACCCTTCGCATCAAAGGTGTATGGGGTTTAAACAGAACTAAGCTGGAATAAGGAAATGTATCCTCGTATAACCAAAATCAGGAATATCCACAAGGAGCAGTGTATAATTGGAAGAACTGCGCTTGTTATACATATTTGTATTCAGTGCCATTGTTATTTTATGGCGTTGGGATCTAAAATATCGAGTCGATCCCTATTAACGCATAATTTTGAATGACAAGGGATGTACATGAAACAATGATCTTTATTCTCCTTATGTTGTATTATTGCTGTTGGATACCGATCTCAAAATTTTGATAATTTGTGTATCACGATCCGCATGGAAAAAAGATAAATTTGTAGCAAGTTCGCATTGCCTAATATTCTTGATAATTACTCTCGAAGAAGATATACAAAGTTCAATCCATTAAGCAAGTTTAAATATCTATAATAGTTGAATATCGTTTCAAGAATTTTAGGAGAAATCCTTGCAAGTCAAATATATATGCTCTCTATCAAGTTGAATATATTGGATTATCGCTACTATACCCTGGTCGCTTCAAAACAGGATTTAGCAAGTATGACGATGGTGGATTACTTGAGAAATAATAAAGGTTTTTCAATAACTAATAGTAACAATAATGCACTTATTCTTCAATCAGAAGCATACAAAAATGTTAATCTATTTGTTTCTAATGAGAGCCTGCTTTATCTAGACGATCTAGATGATGTATCATTTTGGAAATCAAAAGACATGCTTTCATCATATATCTTCCTTTCGAAACATGTGTCCGAAAGCAGGATTCCTACTTTAACTTGTCACTGTACAGGCAATTATGCAGATAATCCTTATGGTGGAAATCGAAGAGAGATAGCAATATCGTATCCATATTTACAGAAACAGTACCTAATGCAGATTACTAATGCGAAGTCTTCAATTCCCGGTTATGATATTGTTATAGAAGCGACGCACCATGGACCTACATCACTAAAAAAACCAGTACTTTTTATAGAAATTGGTTCAACAGAATGGCAATGGATTGATAGAAATGCAACTTCATTTATATGTAATTGCCTGTTAAATATTATTGGGAATAGACTAGGAAAACGATGTGAAAAGGTTGGAATTGGCTTAGGAGGAACACATTATCCAATAAAGTTTAACAAACTATTGTTAAGATCTGAGTTCGGCCTTGCGGCTGTAGCTACTAAATACGACTTGAAATCAATCGATGAAAATATGCTAAAGCAAATGATTGTTAAAAGTATAGAAGAAGTTAATTATATAGTGGTTGATTGGAAAGGGCTTGGAAAGGAAAAGAAGAGGATAATGGAACTAGTGGAAGATACTGGACTTAATGTGTTGAAAGTTTGAATAAAAACGCTGAAGTTTTAGAAATCTTGGTTTATGTGGCAGTCAGTGAATACGATATATATCATTATGCGCTGCCAAGGCAAAAATTTCTAAAATATGATTCGATAGATGATTGAGAAGAATTCCTCAATAATTTTCATACTACGCTACCTCTAACTACACTACACTCTATACTACAGAACAAGAATGAAACTAACGTCAGTTATAAAAATATTTGGAGAATATATTACATCGAGGTGAGTGAGAACACAGAAGAGAATTATCATTTAGATGTATTATGCTTACAACATGCATAGGCTAACAAATCTTGTGATTATAATGATGGTTGTTTCTACATAGCTCCATTAGCAAAAGATTCGCAAACATTTGTGGATGGATGATGGATGTGTACAAAATATACTCTTAAGGATCCCAATGTACAGAATCTCAATCTAAGGCGATATTGAAAAGAATTTTGGTTATCCTTGTGAAGCTTGAACCAGTGGTAACATTCTAAATAAAGTCTAATCCCATTCTTGACCCATGTCATATACAAATGGCAAATTGGGAGGTTAGTCTATGGGATATTAATAAAAAGAGCACTTAAAAAGTAGGGATAAAATTCCAAAGTGAAAACTGAAATTTTAGCATCTGCAAACTGAATTTCAGAAAAAAAGCAAAAAAATCTAATGAGTTTTAAATTGTTTTACGAGCTCTCTTAAATGGGCCAGGGATCTTACTTGACCACCGTTAACTTTCTTGTATAACGACCAATATGTTTCTCTATTGATATCATTTCTGTCCTTTAATACTTTCAAATGATATCTCATTGACCTTACTCTAACGACATAGATCTCTTTCTTACCCATCCTTGCTGTTTTCTTACCTTTTTTTGAACCTGGACCTAATCCGTGCTTCCTGTGAATAGTTAGCTTTGCCTCAGCGCGTGCTCTTGATGTTCCCCTTTCTCTAACTGTCCAGATTATCCCATTCTTAATCAGGGCTCGTATGTTTTCCCGGGTGATGGAATCAGCTATATCATCAAGTTTATCGGGCTCAAATCTGACCCTGTTTGCACCAACTCCCAACATTCTTGAGATTAATTCCCTTTTCTTCCTTATATTTACAACCATTAAGGTTTCTCCTCTTCCTTTTCTTCCTTATCCTTCTTTGCTGACAGATTGCCGGCATTTAATATTTTAATATGCATGATCTCAGCCTTCGCAATTATTTCTTTTCTTTTTCTCGTTCCAACTGTATGTGCTAATCTAGCGGCATCTCTTGCTGGATCCAATTTAGTGAGATCGTTTATATTGAAAACAATGTTATCTGTATATCCTGAAGGATGAAGACCTCTTGCACTTTTTGGACCTCTATAGCCAATCTTGACTATTCGTGGTACACCAGATAACTGTTTTCGCATCTTGTTATCTTTGCCTTTAGGTTTTCTCCAGTTCTCAGCTAAACGATCATATCTCCAACTCTCCTGCCTAACAAATTTGGGCCTTCTGTCAGCGATTTTCTTCCTGGCTTCGAGCAGTTGCTTATTAATTATCATTATAATATAAAATAAACAAGAAATAAGTTTAAATAAATACGTTTCTGACTTTTCAAAATATTAATACCTTGAATACCTAAGCACACTTAGCAGAAAGGTTAATAGTTCCAACTTTGATTTACTAAATATGAAAAAATACGAATTACCCCAATTACCCTACAGATATGATGCATTAGAACCCCATATTGACTCAAGAACTATGGAGATACACTATACAAAACATCACCAAACTTATACCGACAAGCTCAACGCAGCACTTGAAAAATGTCCTTCTGATATTCAAGAAAAAGACATCACAGAAATATTAGCCAACCTTGACCAAGTTCCATCTGATCAAAAAAGTGCAATCAACTTTAACGGTGGCGGGTTTGATAATCATCGAATATTTTGGAATAACATGAAAAACAATGGTGGAGGAGACCCGGGTGGATCTATTGCTGATGCAATAAACACATCCTTTGGTAGTTTTTCAGACTTTAAGGAGAAATTCTCTTCTACTACAGCATTGATTCAAGGAAGTGGTTGGGGATGGTTAGTCTATAATCCATCTGCCAAGAAAGTTGAATACAAGGCAATGCCAAATCAAACAAGCCCAAGAACAGAAGGTTTAATCCCGCTTTTAGGATGTGATGTATGGGAACATGCCTATTACCTCAAATATCAGAACAGAAGACCTGATTATATTTCTGCTTGGTGGAATGTTGTAAATTGGGATGATGTCGCAAAAAGGTATGACAAACTAAACAAGTAAATTAAGACTACATTCTTTTTATTTTCGATCTACTTTGAATTTCATCATAAACATCAATACGACAAATTTAATGTAATTTATACAGATTGTCATAAGGACTAGCCTTCGATTGAATGAAGGTAGATTACAAGGGTAGTCATAATCAGGAAAGAAATTTCATGCATTTGTATTGGAAATGATGCAATTACCAGTAGACCTCCTTTATTACAGTTGAAAAATTGAAAACCACCTATTCCAATGTGTCATCTGCTCTAAGTGGATTCTTGAGATAACTGTTGTTCAAAGAATCCATGATTATATTTGAAGATCTCCTTCTTTATATCAACGTGTATTGTTTGTCATATTGCCTTTTTGCAAATGCGATGAAAGTGTTATTATATCATAACTTGTAATCGCCTATTCTTCACTGTATTCTCACCTATACTATACCATGGAGTTCTCCTGTAGATAAATGTGCTATTATCATTTAATCCAATGGTTGACCTCCAATCTACTATGGTTGCATTTGGTGAAAGGAATAGAAACCAGGACCAGTAACTGATTATCCTATTGCTAAATTTCAGCAACAACTGGTTATAGTTACCCTGACTTCTCTAGTGCATTGCCATGTTCATATTCCACTATCTTGATCTAGTCTAATTTTACCAATCTTGTTAATTCAGTGTATCTATTTACATTTAAAAATTATGAATTTTCACTAGTTTTTTGCAAATTAACTATATTGATGGAGCCAAAACTCTCTCTTGTAGTTCTACTGACATCCATGTTATAGTCATATATCTTTTTTGAATATTCTTTTAAGACAGGTTTCATATCGTCTAGAGATTTGCTGGTATAGAATCCTGGACAATCACCAGTTAATTGAAAAGTTGCATGTACTATAGATTGCCCCTTATCTACTTCTAACCATGAAGCAAATGGATAAAGCCAGCATACACCGGGTTTTTCTGGATGGATTCTGCAATATCCTTTATCATCCAAGAACCTGCACAGAAGTGGAGTACCATCTTGTTCTTGCCTCTCATTCGTTTTTCTCTTTAGAGAAAGCATGGTAATAGTAGTTATGATATTACCAAATGCTTCCTCCTCCTGCCAACTTGAGATTCTTGTTTCATTCTTGACGAAGTCTGCTTTTGAATGGTAACCCATCTTTTTAGCAATAGTTTTGATATCATCTTTTGTCAATGGTAATCTTCCCTGTCGCTCACAGCAATTATGACAGTCTGGCCATAGGCACTTCCATAGGACATATAGATTATCTTTGGTAAGAGTAGGGATATGAAATATAACTCCATTCACAAATACTGCCGTATCTACTACGTCGTCTCTTTTACCACTATGTAGATCATATATCTCAGGTTCTATTTTCCACTTTTTTGAAAGCAGATCAAGCGCACTTCCAATGGAACCATTGAAATTCAATATAGCCATTGTATTTATAAAAAACCGGCGTTTAAATGTGCCTCTATCAAATACTGAAGGTATTCATAACAAAGATGACAACATCATCATTAGAGGATACAAAAGATAGAAAGGTCAAAAACAAAGGAAAACATGCATCTTCTACTGAAAACCGTAGAATGGTATGGGAAAAGGTTGTTTGGCCTCTGATATTGGAAGTCAACCGATCATATTTTAATTTAAAGGAATACCATACGAAAAGGAATGAATTCTGTCGCCTTTACAATATACAACCATCAAAAGTTGCAGGAGGTTTTGTATCTTTGTTGATTAAAGGGATACTCATAAGGGAAAAGAACATCTATTCAATACACTATAGACTTATTCCATATATGCGAAAGAAAGTAAATTTGGAATATGGTCTTGTAATTAGGGAAGTCAATACAAAACGGTAAAATCAAATATCAGTCCGATTTAGATCTTTGTATAGTAGCTCGTGAAGCCCGGTCGAACCTGTATTTTTAATTTAATCAGGTGCCGAGTCTAGTGGCCAATCTCCAAGCGGGCTAGGGATTTCAGGCTCTGGATCTCTAAGAAAAGAAACCTGGAGACAGCAGTTCGAATCTGCTCCGGGCTACCATTTTATGCTTATAATAACGGGCCTGCATTACGAATTTCCTTAGATATTTCCCCAAACTTTTCAAAGTTGTTGACAAATAATGCTGCAAGTCTTTTAGCGGACATAATATACTTATCATTATCAGCCCATGTGTTACTTGGATCAAGAATTGTAGATGGAACTCCAGGACATAAAGTAGGGATTTCTAAGTTGAAAATATCATTATGTTTGAACGGCACTTTCTCTAGGTCTCCGTTCAAAGCCGCTGTGACCATCGCTCTAGTATATTTGAGATTCATTCTCTTGCCAATGCCATATGGTCCTCCCGACCAACCAGTGTTAATGAGGTATACCTTGGTATTGTGTTCTGCAATTTTTTTCCCGAGCATATTCGCGTATTCCTTAGCATGTAATGGCATAAATGGAGCGCCAAAACATTGTGAAAATGTCTCCTTTGGCTCGGTGATTCCTCTCTCGGTTCCTGCCAATTTACTAGTATAACCGGACATGAAATGATACATCGCACCTTCTTGCGTAAGCTTTGCAATTGGTGGCATTACTCCAAAGGCATCCGCGGTAAGAAACACAATAACTTTTGGATGACCAGCAACACTTGGAGTTCTTGCACCAGGAATAAACTCAATAGGATAAACCACCCGAGTGTTTTCTGTAAGGCTCCCGTCGCCAAAATCAGGTTCTCGTGTACCTTCCTTAATAATAACATTTTCCATTACTGCGCCAAATCTTATAGCTTTCCATATTTCTGGTTCATTTTCCTTTTTTAGATTTATGCACTTTGCATAACAGCCACCCTCGAAATTGAATATACCCTTATCAGACCAGCCATGTTCATCATCACCAACAAGGTGCCTTTCTGGGTCAGTCGAGAGAGTCGTCTTCCCTGTACCAGATAATCCAAAGAATAAAGCAGTATTTCCATCTACGCCCACATTCGCTGAGCAATGCATAGGGAAGACGCCTTTTTTAGGCAAAAGATAGTTCATTACAGAGAACATAGCTTTCTTAATTTCGCCTGCATAAGAAGTTGACCCTATTAGAACCATTTTTTCTCCAAAACTGATTATGATGAAAGTCTCAGTTCTTGTTCCTTCCACTCCGGGTATTGCCCTAAAGTCGTTTACAGATAATAGTGTAAATGCTGGACTAAAATTTTCAAGTTCTGCCATTGTTGGACGGATAAAGATTTGAGTTGCAAAAAAGCTATGCCATGCTTTATCAGTAATTACTCTTATAGGCAACCTTATTTCAATGTCTGCTCCAACGTAACCGTCAAAAACAAAGAATTCTCTACCTTCTACATATTTTTTCATTCTGCGGAAAATCTTTTCAAACTTTTGTTGTGAAATCGGAACATTGATTTTACCCCAGTCTACTGAGTTGTGAGTAATGTTGTCATCAACAATATATCTGTCGTCTGGTGATCTTCCGGTAAATTTGCCAGTTTTTACGGATAATGCACCAGTTAAAGAAAAAACTCCTTCTTTTCTATGAATGGCAATCTCTATTAATGATGGCACCGATAAGTTTCGATGTATCTTGCCGAGCCTAATATCCATCTTTTCAAGCTGCACCATACATTTTCTAGTTATACTCCTTGGATTGTCATTCATTAAATGGTTTAACCACTGACTTACATATTTAATTGATTTCCTATATTGAACCAGAAGTGACGTTTTCTTTTGTCATACATTTTGGTATGTAAGATTGATTAGAATTTCAGAACTTATGGCGCTTATTATGGCCATCCTTTACCTAATTCCAATAATTGTATGCGTAGGTTCATCAGTATAAACTTTGGAAAGGGAAATACATACCAAATCTACGACTGACTGCTTGATAGTAATCTTGTTAAGAACGTTGTGTAGAAAGATAACTTGAACGAATTTAGTGGTTATAGGTCTATGGTTTTTTAACCTTAACTTAATTCTAATTATAGGCCCTATTTTTATAGTCATTGTTAAACTCCTAGCAGGGGTTATACAATTGAAGCCTGGAAGACTGGCACTATTACTTGCTTTTGGAATAGTTCTTTTCACTATGACTTGCACTGGATGGGTTAATACTGGTGCATACGCACAATTAGCACCAAGTATGCTAGATCAACCTGCTCATGTTCAAACTTTAACAAGCAATAATGCTACTGCTCCTTTTTCGTTACCCTCTATTAAATTAGACAATAATAGCAATATCGCAATAGGAAAAACAGGCCCAATTGCTGTTGCTGGTCCAGATCAAATCGTCAAAGAAGGATCAACCGTTACTTTGAACGGTTCGGAAAGTAGGGATCTAAATGGCATCATCCTATCTTACTCCTGGAGGCAAATTCCAACAAGTCATGTTATTACATTAAGTGGTGCCGATACCCCTGTTTGGTCTTTTACGGCACCAAGAGTATCTGCTGATACTACACTTACCTTTGAGTTGACTGTTATAGATAACAACGGTTTGACTGATAATAGTACTCTGAATATTCTTGTCAAACATGTGCCCTCTACAGCTAACTCAGGCCCTACTTCTACTAACAACCCACCAATTGCAGGTATTGTTCCTGAACAAACACCTCCTACAGCTAACCCACCAATTGCAGGCCCTACTTCTACTAACCAAATAGGTAATGGAAATACTACAAATACCACTGGTTCTCTAGTAGCCAATGCAGGCCCAGATAAAATAACACAAAGTGGCACTTTTGTTGTCTTAGATGGAAGCAGCAGCATGGGTAACATAACGTCTTACTCATGGAAGCAAGTTAGTGGAAAGTCTGTTAAGTTAACGGATTCTGATACGGCAAAGGCAACCTTTGTAGCTCCAAGTCTTAGCAAAGATTCAACATTGAAATTTAAGCTTACGGTAAATAGCGTTAAAGACAAGACTGCAACATCCACCGTAAATATCAATGTTATCAAGGATAATAACAAATCAAATGATTCAAAAAGGTAGGAGAAACGAGGCCCGGTACAGTACAATACACATACTGTAAAAACTTCATTTTGATATTGTTTCAAAGATCTAATATTTTTCTATCGAAGATAATTCTAATATCATTCAAATGAAGAAATCGGATAGGCGTTTTGACTTCAATCTCTCCTTGTACTTATTTCCACTGTTGTTTATGAGTTGAAAAGATTTGTTACTTTATTATTGCATAAAGAGCTTTGATTGTATACAATATTTCAAAAGGACCAATCTACTCACATATATAACACAAATATCTTTATTTTTTGTATTATTTATTTGAAATCATGTCTGATAGATCAATGTTAAAAAAAGCTTTCAATATCCCTATGTAGGTTTGTATAGGAGGAGGAATTTCCTCTTCACAAGCCACTCCCATATTCCATGCATTTATCCAAATTATCATACTCTGAAGCATATTTACAAATCTAAGGTATTGGTTTGGGACGACCTCTAATTCATGAATATATTGTTCAGCAAGTAACCATGAAGCGGTAAAATCAACACACGGATTTCCATAGATCGCTTTAATTTGCTCCCTTATATCCTTGGCGTATTTGAAGGGTTTTCTACAAACAAAAAAAGGAAACTTAACCTTTATAGGTAACATTAGTTCAGGCGGAGACCAAATCGTTATGATCCGAGCACCATCATTCAACTCATTCTCAAATCTGTTAATCATGTGATGAATGACATTTGGATCTGTAAACCAGAAGAGTAAAACTGTAGCATCAGAGATAGTAGCTGTTCTAATGTCGCCATTAACTATTTTAGCATTCTTCATACCTTCAATTTTTTTGTGTGCTTTGATTGCTAAGGACTTTCTTATTTCAATTCCGATAGACATTTTTACCTTGAATTCTTTGGCAGCTATTGCAACAGTATTGTTATTTCCACATCCCAGGTCGTAGAAAATATCTGTTTTACGAAGATTGGCAAGCTTAAATATTTTCTTGATTACGTTATCGGGAATTGAAACATCTTCCCCTTTGACTACTGGTTGAGGTAGCGATGATATAAACTCCTGAATTTTCAATGACGTTTTGTTGCCATGCGCGACTATAAAAATTAACAGACGCTACGTTATTTTATCGGAGATTCTAAGTATATGATATGCGTGAACAAACGTTACATGCAGAGATAAGTGTAATACCGATTGGGACAAACTCAGGAATAAGCATGAGTAAAGAAATTGCTGCAGCATTTGATGCTATTCGTAAAATAAAAGATATGAAAGCTGTGCTTACTGCTATGGGAACACAGATAGAAACAAATAATTTTTCCAATATTCTAACAGCAATTGAAGTTGCTCATCAAGCTGTTAGATCATCTGGTGCAAAAAGAATAATAACTACAGTCAGAATAGATGAAAGGTTAGATAGATCCATTAGTCTAGAAAAAAAAGTAGAGTCTGTAATGGAAAAGTTATAGGTGCAATATCTGTTCATTAGTAAAACTTAGATTGAATTAATTAGATATTGAAAATACTGATGATGGGTATGCAATTCATGATATATCTATTTATATTATATTCTAAACAACCATTATCAGAAACCTATCAACCATGATGGCATGTATTTAGAAGGAAAATTGAACAGTTACTGCAGGATTTGGTAACATTTGTCGTACCCCATGTTATTAAATAGTCAACATACAACCAGTATATGACTGTTCATCTACTTTAAGTTGACAGAATGTGTTGGAACAAAGTTATTTAGGCACAGAAATCCAATAGGTCTATTATACAAAAAGTGATCCCCTGATTATACAGTATTGGTAGTAAGGATGTAGAAATGTATCTTGCAAAGGTTGTGTAGTATTAACTACTAATTTGGAATTGTAAGAGATAAAAGTAGCGGTCTATTTTAGATGTAGATATCAAACAAACGGTCGTGCTAACTTAGCGATAAAGCTATTGCTGCGAACATTCTCATATTCTGTGATCATATTCGAACGTGAGAGAAAGAACATCCGCAGAGGTAATATTATATGCATTATACTTATTTATATTTTCTAGGTCTAAGTTTCAGAAATACATCTAAAGCAATCCAACCATTTGATGTGAAAGGAAGAAG
>JAFAQB010000163.1 GCA_019246625.1 Nitrososphaeraceae archaeon | reverse complement strand
CTATATTTATAATATATATATTAGTCGAGCAAAGTTGAGTTTAAATAATAACAAACAGTTTCTTTTACAGCAACTAACGTGGATGGGCATATCTATAGCCATCAGCCTTACTATCTCGATGTTATTGCCATTCCCAATATCATTAGTCACTATAATAGGAATTTTTATTTTGCTTAACTTCTACTTAAGGAAAAGAATGATGAAAACAAATGGAATGGGAATGGGGATATTTGGTGCAATGAACCCGACATCATCATCCTCCTCATCCTTCTTAGGTGAAACCTCACTAAACTATTACTGTATGAGTTGTGGGACAAAGCATAGAAAGAATGCATGTCCTAAATGCGGTTCAAAGATGAAAAGGGCAGGATTATAATTTGCATTTTTAATATTTTAGAGAATATTGGGATCTTTTGATCTACAATATTTGCTTACAGTCTGCATCTTATTGAAGTAATTTGGAGTAAAAATAATGATCTGGAACCTGCACCACTGAACGGTTAAATTTATAATATCAATTTTGATTGTAAGCGACAAACAGGCCAAATTTTTGACGCACAGCGATATATCTTATTAACAATGCAGTTGCTTTCGTTATTATAGATCTTATAGATCTTGTTGCCCTGCTAATTTGGCGCTTCTTGTTGTTTCAAGTCCTTCTAACAGAGGCTCAAACTTATGAATCTACATAATTGGCTTGAATATTTCTGTTTCTTATTCCACTGCTAGTTCCTCTTGCCACTGATCTATTTTCATAATCTTTGTTACGATAGAACTATTGCTTGCATGTTATTTATATCATTATGTCATAGTATCAGTATTTCAAATCAAGACCATAATTTGTTACTTCTTTTCATTTTTTGATTTGTTTAATTGCTTTCTAAAAAGGTAACCAACTATTGGGTTGATCACATAGGGTAGCGTGTGTTTAAACCATACTCCAGCTCTAACATAAAATGGAACCATTATCTCAAGGCGATGAGAGTTGGCCGCAGCCAGAATGGCTTTTGACACCTTTTTGGGTTCAAGCATAAAGCCCGTATAATTAGGGGTACGATGATGAAATGATTCATTATTAAAAAATTTTGTCTTTACTCCAATGGGACTTACGACTGTTACTCCTACACCAGATCCGTACAATTCATGATAAAGTGATTCAGAGAAGCCCATCATGGCATATTTAGAAGCACAATATGATGCTAAACCAGCAACCCCAAAACTCGCTGCAACTGATGCAACGTTTATTATGTGACCTGATCTCCTTTCGATCATAGAATCTAAAAATACCTTGACACAGTACACCATCCCCAGGTAATTTGTAAATATAATCGATTTTATCTCTTCGATCTGTTGATCTTGTACTTTATTGTATATTCCAAAACCAGCATTGTTTACTAAAATATCGATGTATTTGAATCTATCAAGTATTTCTCTTCCCATTCTTATAACGTCCGCTTCTTTTGATACATCAATTGGATATACCAATACCTCAGAGGAGAAATCTGATCCTATTCTTCTTTCAAGTTCTTCTAATTTTGATTTCGACCGCGAAGCCAGTATGATAGTTTGAGCTCCGTTTTCTGCAAAGTCTATAGCAGCCTGTCTTCCAATACCAGATGAGGAACCCGTTATTAAAACAATCTTCCCTTGAAACTTTTTTTTATTACTACTCTTTCTATTTGCTAGTTTCAATCGAACTGTGTATCAAATATACAACAGCATATACAAATGATTCTTTCAGATTATCATTCGACGATAGAATAATCAGAATGTGGATTAGCTTAACGATTACTTAGTCAACAGTTATCGAATTTGCTAATATTGTATTTACTATTTGTACCAATTCTTGATTTCCAATTGGCTTTTGAATATAGTTAATCTTACGTAGGTCAGGAAAGTGTTGAGTTCTAAACTTCTCATAATATGCTTCTGAAGCTGTTATGAAAATAATATGTATAGTTTTATCAACTTCTCTTATCTTTTTACAAAGCTCAAATCCGTTTAGTACAGGCATTTTAATATCAAGTAAAATCAAATCATAATAATTGGATTTGAATTCTTGCAGAGCTTTGAGTGAATCTGTATATGATACACATTCATATCCTGCATCTTGCAATACTATTTGATAAACAATACAAATATCAATCTCATCATCAACTACAAGTATTTTCTTCTTCTTCTTCTTTTTATTATTATTATGCAGCAGCAGTAGTCCTTCCTGTGTTTTTTGGTTCTGTTGTGATAATAATGTACGCTGCATACTATTATGTTCATATTCTTTTCTTGCCTGAAGATTTAGCTTTGTTATAATCTCATCGTAGTATTTTGGGTCA
>JAFAQB010000121.1 GCA_019246625.1 Nitrososphaeraceae archaeon | reverse complement strand
GTAATTTCTTATTCTCTTTTGGTTTTTTCTTTTATTCTTTGAATGGTTCTGGGTTTTCATCTTGTATTATTATTCTTATCTTTTGTAGTCCCAATACATACATACTTATTTTGTATAGTTTAATTTTTGGATTTTTAGTCGGGTTGTAAGGAATTGCTGTGATTGTATTAGAAATGTATTAGAAAAATCGATGTTAACCAATTGTTAACATCGTGTTAACCGATTGTTAACATACCCACATAGTCCAACACCTAGTTTGAATAGAACTATTATATGATTGAAAGATGGCTTTTACGAAATTGAATCTTAAAAGGGTTTGTGTTTGAATAGAATTATTATAAGATTGAAAGTCAGGTGAATATTCTTCTATCGTATAGCGATAAACAGTTTGAATAGAACTATCATATGATCGAAAGGTGTATTCTTTGATCTCTTTACTATTTAAAAAGCCCAAATTTGTTACAGAGAGGCTACATTATACCTTAGATTATTCTGATATTCTACAACAGCATTCTCAGTTTACAGCAAAGTAGGAGGAGGAGGAAGAACTGCGGATGATGGTGGTGGTGATCTTCATTTTACTCTAACGCTAGATAAACAATATGAAAAATATTCAAATTCGGCAGACCCCACCTGTACACCTTCACATGATTTACCAAACCCTTGTCATATTATGATAATATAATAATACAATAGTAGAAGTCATTTGTCATAAACAACCCAGTACAAGTTACATAACGCAATGGGGAGATTATGGTAAAGGCGTACGTAGCGAATTTTCAGGGATGACTTTTCAGGGTGCTACATTATCTGTTAGCGGTAGGTAGGTAGTAATCTATTCTGTATTTATATGAGATATCATTTAATTATAATTATGATATTGTTTTCAGCTCTTGTCGAGGAACTGAAATCGAATATCCATAATAACAGAAATGCGTTGTATGCGATTTTAAAAAAACATCCAAACTTAGTATATCAAAAGGTCAACGAGATTGCAGTTTTCACTGGTTCGCACTATAATTTGAACTTACAATTGCATTTTCCTGATTCAAAAAAAATTTATGATATCAATTCATACGGAACTGAAAACATTGGAATAGTGGTCGATAAATTTCGTAAAACTTTTCCTATTCCTAGGGAAGACATAAAACGAAAAGCAATTGAGATAATGGGCAACAACATTCAGCCTCAAGACGCTTACATGTACGAAGGGAAGGAAGGGATTAAGGTAATTTTAGAAAACGGGAGAATAGAAATACTGCCTGGTTCTATCCATTTATGGTGCAAGATAGACGAACAAAAATTAAAAAGTTACTGCGACTGGTTGATGCAAAATGTTTATTTTTGATAATTTGAGTTGTTACGCACCGTGGAAATTGTATTGTATATAGTTGCACCCACAATATGTTTATGATTTCCCATTATTTGAGGACCAGACTTGGCAAACTACCCTCATGCTTGGTGTATATTCATAATATTCTCCTACAACTATCCAACCGCCGCCGCAACTCACTAATTCTACATGATTATCCTGTAACCAATAATAGTTATTTTAAACTGGTGCCTATGGACTTGATTGGACTGTAGCATTGTCATTAGTGTCATATATTGATATAAATACATCATAGGGGGCTATAAAATGAGTACATGAAAAATCATATTTTCTTGCCAACTAATTCATAACTATATTGAAGTTCGTTTTGTGCGTTGTAGACCTCTGCTTTTATTGGTAAAGGGATGTTAGAAGCTATCCATATGCGGCTAGTTTTAGACCCTATCGTGTAACTTAATACGAAAGCGTTAAAAGTTCCAGCATTTGTTTTGATCCTCTCTTGTGCAACAACTTTTACAGGAACTGTCGTTACATCGACAGAAATTGAATTCCATTCTGCGCCAATGACCAAGTATTTTGCATCTCCTAGTGTAATATCTCTAATTTCTAAGATTGATGATTCTATTGGTTCGTAGTATGGTACAAAACTTTGGTTGATAGGACCGGCATTAATTAATTGCTGTTTTGATAATAAAACCGTGTCGTGCCTGCTAGCTCTTGATACTGTGCCATTCGTTATATGAAAGATGGCTCTCCAATTATTATCGTTATCTTTATCTTGAACAAAATTTATTGATACTGATGAATTTATGAGCGAGCTATGTTCTCCTAAGCTACTCCAAGGCGAACTATGACTTCCAATTCTTGTCAAAGAATAGTTCAAAAGGGTTCCCTGGCGAATAGGCTGACCGACCGTCCATAAATCAGCTGTAGTTGGTGGGTGAATAATTGAAGGACCAAGACTAGAAAATCCTCCACCAATTGCAATAATTATTACACTTATTGATATTCCCAGCAAAGCAAAAATTCCTGACAATAAAAAAACCTTCCGCTTAGGAGACATCGACTTTGATTGATAATTGTAATTGTGGTTATTTAAGAGTAAAGAAATAAGTTAAGAACAGAAGTTTGCTTTATTTTGAATAAATAGTTTTCCGAAGCATTTGTCCTTGTGATAAAAGCTACTAATCAGATCACTAGCGATATGTTCGGATTTTCCGGTGTAGATATAGTTTGTGCTGCTCAGGGGTTGGGTCCCCAAGTTTCTCCTCATGCTACAACTACGACATCAAAGTTCGCATTCTCTACGAATTCTCCAGTCGGTTGACCCTGAACAGCATCAATACTTACTAGAACGTTAGCTGGACCAGCTTTTGTAAATGTTATACCTGATTGCTTACCAGTTCCGTCTTGAGCATTTTGATCATGAACATCACTGAGTACTTTACCACTGGAATCTGTAACCTTAAAACTATAGCTGACCCCAGCCTGTATATTTTTTGAATTGTCCTGAAAAATCACACCAAAATTTGTGGCTTTACCAACCGAAATTGTCTGTGGATCCCATAGCAATTGTATGTAATATGTTCCACGTGCTGTTTGTATGGTTAAGGGCGGTTTTGGAATTATAAGTTGACTCTTTGGTATAGTAGGCTGCCCTTGACCTGTTGCTTGAAGATCAAATGCATATTGGATCGGTGGATTTCCTGATGTTACATCAGCAAAAGTTTGTGCTTTGACAGGAAATGGAAGGTTAGGGTTGATCCATATATTGTTGTCAACTCCTTTGTGATAAGTAATTACCTTCGTATCAAAAGTCCCAGCTGGTACCGTTACCTTTGCTGAGCCACCAGGGGAAATCGGTGATCCACCTATCGATGCAATCTTACCCCAATATGCAGAGCTCAATGATTGACCAGGTTTGGGAACAAAAGAAGCAAGCCAATGTATTGAAGAAGTATAAGCAGACAGATAAGGTTGCATATTATCTGGAACCTTGGAAGTTCCTAAAACACTTAGATCAAGGTCACTTAAATTAAGAGTTCCAGTTATCACTTCCCCCTTGTAGTTAACAACATATGCTGGTGCAATCCAATACTGTCCAGCGCTATTAAACTCTTTAAAATAAATTGTCATTAGAAAGGGCTGACCATTATCAACATCAGTTTGTATTTTATATGTATAATAGGTATTTGGTTGAAGACCTTTTCCAACATACCAATAATCGCTTTGTCCATAAGCATTTTTTACTATGCCACCTGAAGTATTTGCGATGCTTGTTATAGCTGCTGTAGTCAATATGGCCGCTAAGGCAAGACCAAATCTTATACTCATGACATAAGACTTCTCCATACTTGTTCTCATCATAAAGATAGTTAGGTTCGAATTGATAAATGTTTATCTATATCTATTATACAATTATCCATATAGCAGGACACATCGCAAGAAAATATACAATTAATACTCTAATTATTTCATAACTTATTGTTGATAAGCCTTGTTGGTATGTGTGCATCAAAACAGAGTTAGAAATGAGCAAGGTAATTCATATCCATTGCCTCATCTGGATAAACAAATAAGTAGAGGACTGAAGGTAGTTGCTTTCAGTATATGTGTAATTGTCCCAAGGTTCACTTTTATGAAGTTGACTTTAAATTGGCTGGTATGAAGGCTATACCAACGCATAAGAATTGTGGAGACTCATTAAACGACGATCAGTTTTCAAAATTTGAAAAGGAACTCGTAAAATATTGGGGTTTTGAAGAAAAAAAAGAATAGCATGACAAGTATTCTCCTTACTGTTTATAAACTAAAACGCGGGATGATTTAAATCCTCTAAGACATTTTTTGATTGATGGCAGTCAACTTTATTAACACCTATGATAAATTTGCTCTAGGTGATTTTGGATGACCAAAATGCTAACTGTTAATATCGATACGTCAGGCGTAGACTCTAGTGAAGCTCAAGAATGGGTAAATGAACTCGCGAATGTGTATGCTGATATGGAAATTGAGGATGTGAATGTCTCGGGGAATAAAATTTCATTTAAAGCAGGGTTCTCCGGAATGGATGATACAGAACCAGATGACATAAAGATGAAAATTGAAGAGTATTTGACAATGAACGAAGCATTCCAAGTCAAGGACCTTTCTGTTCGTTAGACATAGAAGGATGGAAGCTTTTTCTTTTCTTTTATTACTAGATATTTTTCTTTCCTAATGAATCATGATTGTTGGTTACAGATATTTAAATACAAAAACGAGTACGCAATTTTGATCAGAAGCATGACTTGTAAGGGTATATGTATACGTCATAAAGCACAAAAACCTGTAGGTTCTGGTCGTTATGTCAGTGGACAGAAACGCTGCCAGATATGTGAGATATTTATAAAATGGGATGGATTGTGGTGTCCATGTTGTGGATATAGATTG
>JAFAQB010000120.1 GCA_019246625.1 Nitrososphaeraceae archaeon | reverse complement strand
TATTGTCAGTAGCAGCATCAATTTTCTCTCTACTCACAGATATCGAACTTCGTACTTTTATTCCATTATAGAACTTATGTTCCGTCTCATCCAATATGAACAACATCCATTGGTATTCCTGTACGCCTGCGAGGACAACGACAAATTAAATGCAGACTGGAATACAGATCGATATTATAAGAAAAATTTAAATCCGTAGCTTGTAATCCGCTAGTGTACACATCTTTGCTCTGCAAGAATTTACGATCAGATTGTTTTTTGAACAAATCTTTGTTTTATTATATCCAATCAAGCTGCAGTTACAATACTAGAAAATACTACTCGTAATACTTGCTACTGCTTCCTACTCTAATAGTAACACCGTTGTGTTGAATATCTACGTTTTCGAACTCATATGAATTGAGATGATGTCCGCAAAGCATTGAACACTCAAAATGAGCATGCAACAATTTTTGTTATTTTCAACTCTCTCATCTCTACCTGTGCACACATAATGAGGTTCCTGATTATCATTGACCTAGAACTACGCCGCAGGTCCCATCTGTATCATCACCTTTTGTGGCATTAAAATTTAATACCACACTTTTGCTAACACCTCCGTTTGGTCCAGAACTTGAGCATGCAAAATAGTCAGCACCAGGCCCACCTATAAACACGTTATTACCACCGCCTCCATACAATTTATCATTTCCTTTTCCAGCTACAAGAAGGGTGGGACCCTGTCCTGCAATAAGTATATTATTTTTATTCCCACCATAAAGCTGGCTATTTCCTGATCCACTGGAAATAATAATGTTATTGCCTCCCCCACCATATAACTGATTATCTCCTGAACCTCCAATAATTATGTTGTCACCGCTTCCTCCATGTATAATATCATTCCCTGCCAAACCCATGATAACGTTGCTACCGTTACCACCCACGATACGATCATCACCTTCCGATCCCATTAACGGATGGCAAGTTCGCGCCGACATACATTTTGCCAGATCTGCAAAGAGAGCAGCATTAAGTTGTGTAGGTAGAGGTGGCCCGCCGGAAGAAGATGGTGCTGATGTGACACTTGCACCTGTGCGAGATGAGGAAGAAGGAGTTCTGGAAGATGGTGCTGATGTGACACTTGCACCTGTGCTAGACGAGGAAGAAGGAGTTCTGGAAGATGGTGCTGATGTGACACTTGCACCTGTGCTAGATGAGGAAGAAGGGGACGGAGAAGCTGGTGTTGTTATGACACCTATGCCTGTGCTAGATGAGGAATTTGAATTTGGTGGTCCTTGTGCGACTGCTTGCTCAAAAAAGTACATTGGTGTAAAAAGTCCTAATGCAAGAATAAATGCGATTGCTGTACAAGATTTGTGGCTCATCTTTTATTATCGACCTTCTCTCGAGTCGTTGGAGTTGAAGGCATAAAATATCATGTGAAATAACATTTTTTATCATAATATTGAACGCATGCCTAAATTTAAGCTTAGCGGAGGATAAATTGGTAGATATTCATACATTCCATACAATTTATTTTTGTCCTTGAAACTATAGTAGTATTAGCCATATTTATCTTATTAATATGAATTGATTAGTTCATATATAGATGCTAGGTATTACTATACAGGTGTGCAAAAAAAGAAATTCAAGAGAAAATATACAATTATGTCTTGTTCTTTGATTTCGATTACCCTATTAGTATTTTCCTCTGGATTCTACTTCCTATCATCAATAGCACTTGCTACCCCATCATCCTATAATTTCGGACAACAAGCAAATGCGAAGACAACGAATGCAGAATTAGCATCTATAGGCGATCGGAATTATTCTTCTCCTCAAAAACACCTTATAAAAGGTCCAAGTTTGACGAATGCTTTCGCGACTTACGAAAACCCAACATATGGAATAACAATAAAGTATCCATATAATTGGGAAAAAATAGAGTATCCTAGCATAGGTTTATCTGCTGCTGTCAGTGATCTAATAGTTAATTTCGAAGCACCGGTAGTAAATGCATCAGATCATTGGCGAGAACATCTAATGATACAAGTGTTGAATCAAGCTCAAGCTAAAAAACTCATCCCTCAAAATGAAACCACCCTTGGAGGCATGCACGCGTATAAACGGGTGGAGAACAGTACTATGGAAATATCTAACCTGGATACGAACACTCAAACAAAACTTGATCTTAAAACAATGGATGTCTGGACCACAAATTGTAATGGCAATACATATCTATTAACATATAAAGCAGTTAATTCAAGGTACGCCTATTACTTGCCAACAATACAAAAGATGCTTGATTCGCTTAAGATAGCAGATGACTGTGTAAATCAACAATCACAACTCAGTCGAGCAACTCATTGAATATTGCCATTTACCACATCACATTTTAATAGATCAAAATTGAAGGCTGTATTGTTACTGTCTCTCTTTGCAAAGTTATCCGCCATACGCACAACCAAAACATGAGCAGTCCCAACCGGTGCGCCATGAATTATTATTGATTAAGATGTTTTGATTACTGCAAGGTCGAGATAAAGAGTAGACGTTTATTCAGAATTGTTCTGTGAAAAGAAATATCCCAGTTAAGTTAAGGTGCAACACCGGATAAGGCAATTATATCTAATTGATCACTATATTAGAAGGAGTATCGAAGAAAGTATGTCTGATGTTGACTACAAGAAATTATCAGAACAAGAAATTGAACATGAAGTTGCCAAAATTCCAGGATGGAAGGTATTCAATGGCAAGTTAAATAGAACTTTTGAATTTGAAAGCTTTGTTCAGGCCTTTGGTTTTATGACCAAAGTAGCTATGGAATCTGAAAAGTTAAATCACCATCCTGAATGGTTTAATGTTTATAATAGACTTGAGATCAATCTCGTAACTCATGATGTTAACGGAATAAGCAATTATGATATCAAATTGGCAGAGAACATTAACCGACTTTACAATAAGGAAAACCAGTGAAGTGACAGACGATGTGTTAAAGATTATCTAAAGTTCAAGACCCCAATTGATAAATAGCCACAATAATCATGCTGACTATCGATAGATTTATACCGCTCCTTGATAGTCACCTTGATTTTATTCTCTCATAAGCAAGCAACGCTGCAATTGTCTTGCAATCTTTGATTTCTCCACTGACACATTTTTTTATTGCAGTCGTTAGTTTCATGCGTTTTACTTTGATATTTTCATCATCATCCAAATTTTGTTTCTTATTTATTTTTTGCAGATCCGTTGCAACAAATACATACATTAACTCGGTATCATATCCCGGAGCTAGGTACCATTGCAATATTGGAGATAATTTACCAGTATAGCCGATCTCTTCACGCATTTCCCTAAGAGCAGCCTGCTTTGGACTCTCACCTTTTTCTATTTTACCGGCGGGTATTTCTAGCATGGTTCTCCCTGCTGCGTGGCGATATTGGGTTACAAAAAGTATACAGGTTCCATCAATAACTGGAATTAATCCTATAGATGGCGGATGCTCGACAATTTCCTTCTCTATCGTCTTATTATTTAGCCTAAACCTATCAACCCTTATCGAGACTTCCCCTGAATAAATTTTCTTGGTAGATAAAACGCTTATCTGCTTTCTATCGTATATCTTGTTCTTTACTGAAATCACTTCGGTTCGTTATATCGTACTATATTAAAGATATAACTACTATACATGAGAATCCGCATTCGCAATGCATCGCTACTCAAAAATGGAAGGTTTACCAGGTATTTATAATAAGCCTTTGTATTTTATTGTACCAAATTTTCTTATTTGATGACCCTGCTGCATTCTGTGCTTACCTCAGTTTATAACGTCGCCATATTAATTAGCGATTTTGAATTAAATACCAATTAAATACCAACTCAATACGTACCTTGCCTTCAAGTATTACGTGATACTTAGAGATATATTTTTTATTGTTTTGTCACAAATATATATAATTTTCATAAATCTAAGATTGAAATCAATAAATTTCGTTAAAACTAAACGAAGTTGCCAAGGTATAAATTTATATCTTTGAATTGACATAATAATTATGCGACTAGCCAAAAGAGAAGAACGATCCGTCATTCAGAATCTGCACAATAGGTAAAGGCTTATTGTGTCCATAGAAATGATGAGTTGCTGTCACATCCGATAGCGGGGAATCCCTCTACTTCGAGAGAACGGAGGTAGGTCCAATCGTTTGGCGGTAAGGGCGAACCAAAAGGCTGCTCTGGAACCTGTGAACGCAGTCTTAAAAGGAAAGCCACATGTCTTTGAGAGCTAGTCGGATCATTATTTTTAATATATGGACTCGAATTTGAACCAAAGATTATCTGTCTGCCAGATTCTATTATCGTAAATGTATGGAGGTAATTTAGGTCTCAACGTCACTGCTAATCACAATAAAACTTTTCAAATCAAAATGAATCTTGAATTTGAAATTGTTATTATATTTATTGCTCACATGATTGATAAATAATTCAACATAGTGTAGATCTGGAATAGTGCTTCCACTATATATCATCATATGCCCAACCAGCACAGATTGGAGCACTAAAGCTAGGATATGCCATGATAATTGTCTATGATAACAGCAACAATACGAGAACTAAGGTTAAGGTGATGACGGACTAATAAACAACAAAAGAGAGTATGTCTTGCAACATCAGGATTTGTTGATTTGCTGCAGTATTTTTTCGAGGTCATTAGCTCCCACCATGTGTTAGTTATCAGGGATAATGCGTTAGCCATGCTCAGCAATTCATTGAATGAATCATAACTTGTTTTGATAGCTTCAAACTAATTGGATGCTATTCAAAAGCGCGTGTTTCCTCTTCTAAGTGCGTTTGTTTATAGTGTTTTACAGCTTCATCCTTAGTAAGAAATTCCTTTGCACAATACGTACATCGAAAAGTTCCTGACTCATATTCATACATAAAGTTATGTCGAGAACATTACAAATATCAGTTATTGAAGAAATATACTTGAAATTATAATAAACTCTCATTATTTGAGAACTCGAACTTAAGGCCGCACTTGTGTCCAATTAATATTCTATATTCTATATTCTTTATCTTCTCTAAGGGCATTAATCAAACACTTTTGTTCCCGTGTACAAGATATGCCCATGTACAAGATATGATATCACGATGTATGGAAAATATGATGACTACTCAGAAGAGAAAGCATGTGTGAGGAAAATAAAAGACACTAATATGAATATTGGGAATATCCTAACTCTTCTATATTAATTTAAAAATAGAGATTTGTTGTTAATTAAATTGAGTATGGCTCATTCCGAAAAGAAATCAATCATCGTTAGCTTCAAATATTTATCGTATTAGTAATTTAAAACATAGTTTATACAAAGTTCTGCTTAGGCAGTTACAGATTAAGAAGATTAAAAAGTTAATTTTATATGTTGTACATGAACTTTGCAGCGCGTGTACTACATTGACGGTGATGGCAGTATAATCGTACCTAAATCCGTCAGACCAATAATTAATTATAAAGAGACATGTCTTGGAGATAAGAAAGGAGCGAAAAGGCAATTTCGCCATGGTAATCTCCACATTAGAGAATATGAGAATCATTATACGATTCATAGAGATAAAATAGATCCAAGAACGGATCCCTTGGCCCACCTAGTAGTGGATGCTCCAGAATATTTGATAGCTATTTTAGCTGCCATTTCTGTAGGAAGGCAGATAGGTAAAGCTGTATATGAGAGAAGAGATGCACAAGGGAAGAACCGCAGAGCTGCTTTGTGCGATGCAGCAAGGACAGCTTTTATTACAGGTTCTGCCGCAAGCGCCGTTTTTTACATCTCGAGCAAATTCATGAAGAAAATTAAAAGGAGTCCATGAATCAAAGTGGAAACTTCAGAGCAGATTCGACAACACATCCCTGAAGACAATAAAAACAATAAAGAAGTTGCTTTCAAACTGCCTTCAATAATTCATATTGCAAAAGTTGTGTTAAAGCTCTTACCTGTTATAATTAATTTTAGGAGAGACCGTCGTGAATGGGTTAAGCATGAAGGAAAGAACATCGATACTAAAAAATATGCAAAACATGCAGAGCGTGTCCTTAAAACTTTCATTGCACTTGGCCCCTCTTACATTAAACTTGGACAATGGCTTTCAACGCGGGCTGATATTTTGCCTTTGCCATATCTAGAAGTTCTAGCGAAACTTCAAGATGAGGTGCCTCCATCACCATTCTTTCAAATAAAACCGATCATCGAAAATGAGCTTGGAAAAATTGAAAATATGTTCGAAACATTCAATACATCGGCTCTTTCTGGTGCAAGCCTTGGCCAGGTTTATATCGCTAGATATAGCGGTAAGCAAGTTATCGTAAAAGTAAGTAGACCAAATATTGAAGAAATTGTAGAAAAAGATATTCACATTTTAAAAAGAATTCTTCCACTTGCTACACGCTTTATTGATCCTAATTTGCGCTTCTCTGCGGAAGGCATGCTGTGGCAGTTTATTGAAACAATCCATGAGGAAATGGACTATAGGATAGAGGCAGAAAATCTCGGGACGATCAAAAATAACCTCAAAGGTGATCATATGGTAGTCATTCCAAATGTGTGTTTGGAGAGGACATCAAAACATGTGCTTACGCTAGAATACATACCAGGTATAAAGATCACAGATGTTTCAGCATTGGATGCATTGGGAATTGACAGAGAAAAATTAATAATTAGAGTACACCACGTGTTTTTTAAAATGCTATTACGTCATAATATTTTTCACGCTGACCCGCATCCAGGCAATATCTCAGTAGATGACAACGGTGCAATAATCTTATATGATTTTGGGATGGTCGGAAGATTGGATAACGAAACTCGTATTAAATTAATCAGACTTTATCTTGGTTTGATAGAAAAAGACCCTTCAAGAACAGTTGATGTTTTGTTAGAGCTTGGGACCTTGGAACCAACTGTCAACCGATACGTTGTAGAAAAAGGTCTCGAGCTAAGTATCCAATCATTACATGGTAAGCAGGTAGACAGAATGGAGGTAAAAGCATTAATGGACCTTTCAAATAAAACAATGAGTAAATTTCCATTTAGATTGCCCAAAAATCTCGCACTATACATGCGTATGACATCTATTATAGAGGGTATTTATAACCATCATAAGGTAAGATTTCAATTTGTTAAAGTATTGGCAAATCTGTTTGAGGAAGAAGGGCTTATAAAAGAAGCATACATTGAGGAAATAAAAGGCTCAGTGAAGAGATTTGCTAAAGGAATGGAAGCATCGATTAGGGTTGCGCCATTGTTAAAGTCATATCTGGAAACAGAACAGCAGCATCATCAAAATAAAGCTCAAGGCAGTTACAATTTTCTGGCAGGAATTATATTTGCATCTGCGTTATTTATTGGATCAGCTATGATGGTACCTTACAACCTTAACTTAGCATACGGCGGGTTTATTTCATCCGTGATAACGTTTTTCGCATCAACACTATTGAAAAGAAGGTTCTAAAATTTGATTTATTGGGCTTAATTGTAAGAGGTTTACTCCTCTTGATAAGATAACAATAGCTTCAGCCTTCAGTTTTTCATTTTCTTATACAATAATAATCCATCTATATTATCCACCCATCAACAAAGAACTGTAATGTGTTACAAATAAAATAAAGTTTTAGTATTCTGTTTTATATATATAAATCAGTATACATATTAGCAATTGAAAAACAAAGGAGCTATTAACGTCATGACATTATCTGAGTTGGCTACATAATGGGAAATTAGGTGCCAATTTTGGAGATTCATAAAATACTATTACTCAGGGTGACAATTATTTCCTGATGAGATCCTGAGGAGTCTAAATATACGCAAAGAAATTTATCTTTGCTTTTGGTCAGAGGGGTGGTAGCTATTTTCACATTTTCATTAATTTCAGTTAAATCAAAGTGAACGTCTTCTTTGACTCTGTAACAATGCTGTAAAACCAGCGATCTTCTTTCTCTTTTTGTTATTATGGGTATCAAATAACCTAAATAAAAAAGATGGCTTATCATACAACAATCACCCAACTTGTAATTAGGCTTTGAATATGTTTGAATATTTTTTCTATACTCGCCGACAATTAATTTAGCAGTTTTGTCAACTACAGCCGCGAACTTTACCGCTTTACCAGCTGATAGAGCTGTTAGGCATATCTCATGAAGGAAGTCGCGTTCTTCCATCCAAGTTTGTCTTTATTATGAATATAATATTAACTATTTGGTAACGTCATTATGTGAGGATGTAGATTGAGACGAGGTCTAGTGAGCAAAATCGTATTAGAAGCGCGACGATCTTTGTATATATTTAAATAGTAATTAGGGATATTAAATGTAGGTAACAAGTTTTATCAAGGAAAGCATTCGAATGACTTGTAAGGGTATATGTATACGTCATAAAGCACAAAAACCTGTAGGTTCTGGTCGTTATGTCAGTGGACAGAAACGCTGCCAGATATGTGAGATATTTATAAAATGGGATGGATTGTGGTGTCCATGTTGTGGATATAGATTG
>JAFAQB010000203.1 GCA_019246625.1 Nitrososphaeraceae archaeon | reverse complement strand
TACTTAGCCATCAAGAATCATGCTTGTAGGCGAGGAACGACCTCTCCGGAATACATTGACTGGATATTTTGTACTGATGCATTCGTTGCTGTTATTGATCGATTTGTTCTTTGACAAATTCCGTATTGCAACATGCAAAGGATTATTTTTGCGTATATCATATTGTGCTGCTAAAGTAAGAGAAGGAAAAATATGGATTGCCTGGCAATTGAGACTTTGAGAGCACAAATTCTTTATGCGTTACTTCTGGAACTTATAACAACATACAAAAAAGAACCAACAAACACACAAAAAATCGAGTCGCTGAAAGACCATATAACGATATTTAGCGGCAAAGATTTAGGCTAATATATATTTGTGAAATCAAATCCATTTTGGAAGTCGTTACATTAAACAACTATAGCTGATTTAATTCCAAGTCAAAATTTTCACTAACTATTACAAATCTTAGGGATTAGAATATCTGACGAAGATGAAATCCAACAGTCTGCTGGTATATTCAATAAACTCTTAGTGAGAAAAGACCAAGTTCCAATAAGACCATTGATAGAAGGAAAATTAGGATAAATTTGCAGACATAATAATTACTTCAAATGAAAGTCCCTTGTGGCTTTCGACCTTGTTCTTGAAGATATAGGAGGACAGGCTGAATTACTAACGTTCGTCCTTCAAAGTCTGGACAATCAAATACACAAAAGAGTTCGGACCGATACCATTCGGTCTCCATAACCAGAAAAAGCCACTCTAACAGGAGGAGTATAAATTCTGACTAAAAAATCCTGGCTTTGATCCTCTAACTAAACACAATAATCTAGTCCACTACTCCAATAGTATTGACGAAGTGATATGTTACGTAAGCCTTATCGACTTGGATTAATATATAGAAAAGTCGAAACATTAGGTCTAGATCCCAGAAGTGGGATTCAGAAGTGGAATTCGTCTCCATTCTTATTAATATAATAAAAGTAGTATAACCTATGAACAAAATAAATTGTTCGATCATCTCTGACATATCAGAGGTAAAAAATCAATTCGAACAACTACAGAAGAAATACCATACATATCTTCCCAAGGTAGACCCTTCGCTTATTAATGATCTGTTGTTGCGGCATGAGAAGAATCCAGACGTTATACCGACATATATAGTAGAAGTGTTTACCAAACAAGGAATAGACGTAGATGAAGCCAAAGAATATGTATATCAAAAGACAGGTATGATTCCAGCTATCTACGACAAGGGAACTCATTATGTAACGAACCAAAAGCTAACATTAGAGATACTTAAGGAAATTTCTGATTGTGAAGACGTTTTAGAAGTAAATGGTCATTATATTGATAGTGGCACATCTATATCTATATCTTATGAGCCAAAAAGTTTTAGAAATTATGCATGCTATCACTGACAAAAGCAAGAATAACTTTTGCTGTATTTTTTGGAGAATTATGCTAGAATAGAAATGATAAACAATAACACCAATCATATCACAAGAACAACAAAGGCTAACGCTTGAAATACTACTAGTTGTCCTGTCATTGATGGTTCAATACCCGCTATTGATGGTTCAGTTTTTATCAATGTGGTCTGGGTTATTGTCTACATTATAGACATGATGGATAATTGTATGGTATCTTGCAACGATGATGGTGCATTGTTAGTTGGTGGTGGAGTGTTATCTCTGAGTATTGTCAGCGCCGTTTAAAACCAAGCTGCATGACAGTCTGCCATCAGAAACATCTTCCTTTTTGTTACTTTTATGGAGACTATGTGTTTTGTTCTATTCTGTTCTTCATCTAAAGTCATTAAATTCTATTCTCCTGAAATTCGCAAGAAGATTTCAAAAAGTGTAGGTTGCGCAAGATGAATTCTTGTATGACCCAACACTAATACCCTCAAATGAGATAGTATAATAAATCAATTGTCATTGTCCACACCTATCATAATACAAAAAATGCAGTAAAAGTCATGACATGAATACACTAATACAAATAAAAAAATAACAATTTTTTCTCCCCTGATAATTAATTTCTGCTATTACTATTCAGAGAATTCAAATTACCGTGTTTCTCCCAGTCAGCTCGACTCTGTCCACTAAATTGATTATTCGCCGACTTTGGCCCGTAGTCGATAGAAATGTATTTAATATCTTACCGATGTCTTCCGGACATTAAACGAAAAGAAGAACAATACTGATTTCCACTTCATCTTTCGGTATCGACAACGAAATCAAATTCTTCATTTCCTACCTCATCAATCACACGTTATTTATTTCAAATACTTGCCAAAGCTTTAATTAGGATATCTATATAATTGCAACCATATGCAAGGAGTTCAAAAAATAAAATGTACCTCTTGTGGTACGATGTTTATGTCTGAATCTG